>CAYIOH010000404.1:0-4311 GCA_964364975.1 uncultured Bifidobacteriaceae bacterium | reverse complement strand
GGATGAGATCGCGTGTCACTTTTATGTCGGCCTCGCTTGGCGTCGGATCGCCGCTGGGATGATTGTGCGCGAGCACGTTGGCGGCGGCGTTGGCGGCGATGGCGCGTTTGAAAACTTCGCGCGGATGCACGAGCAACTGGTCAATCGTCCCGTCAATCACTTCCTCCACGCGGATGAGCCGTCGCCGGGTGTTGAGCAGCAGCACTTGGAGCGTTTCCACGTCCTTGATGAGATTCTGCCCTTTGATCAGTGCGACGATGGCTTCAGGATTGTCGAGCACGGGCGATTCGCGTTGCAATTCCTCCGCCATCTTGTGCGCGAGCGTGAACGCAGCCAGCAACGTCACCGCCTTGTCGCGCCCGATGCCTTTCACCTTTTTCAAATCGTCCACCGACGCGCGCGCCAGCGCCTGCAACGAGCCGAACTTGCGGAGCAACTGCGCGCCGATCTCGACGGCATTTGCCCCTTGCAGCCCGGTGCGCAACAAAATCGCGATCAACTCCGCGTCCGTGAGCGCGCCCGGACCTTTGGCGGCGAGCCGTTCGCGCGGCCGCTCGCTGGCCGGCTGGTCTTTGATGCGCAGGATGTGGCTCATTCGCCGGGTTGTTTAACTGTGAAACAAGCGAAAGACACGAAAAAAACGCTGTTTGCTCCTGTCGCGTAAATTGACCGCCATGCTTGAAAGCAAAGAATTAAGCTCGCCGGACAATGCGGCTGCATTAAACTTTAGGGACAGATTATGCACCTGCATCAAGGCAAATTAGGCGACTCGGGCGGGCCGCAATATTGGCTTCAAGACATTCCCGATCATGTCAGCGGTCATCTTCAGCGGGTAAAGGCGTGTCCGGTGATTCTCCAGACGCCATACGGACCTGTTGAAACGCCATTTGTTGCCGTTGACCCAAACCATAAGCTTGTTGGTGACAAAATCGTCAAAGCGAATGCCCAACATTACCGAATTCAGAAAGGCCAATCCAAAGTGTCGATTGGGGAGGCGATCCGTCAGTGGTTCGCGTTGAGAAGTGATGTTGATTTAGAGCAAATCGAGATAGACATCTCCTTCGACAAGCAGAGCCGATTCATTCTCGTTCCACTTCAAATAAAATGGCGGAACATTGGTCGGCTGCAAAATTTACCGCCGGTTAGCGCTCCACTTTCCTTCAACTCGAAGCATCAAAGCGAACTTTGGAAGAGCCAAATCGAACGCTGCAGGAAAACTTCGCCCGATGCGTTTGGTTGGACGGCAGATCAGTTCAAGCGTTTTGTTCATCAACGCAGCCAGCCACGTTCAAAAGGAGCGGACGAACGAGATTTATTGCGGTTGGCAGGTGCATTTGACCGTCTGGGTCTGAAGGTTGGGCCATATCTTAAGACAGGCTACGACTGTCCGGAATCCCTTTTCACATTCTTGGACTTCCCTGTATATCCGTGTTCTTTAGAATTAAAGACGCGGTCTGACGGGTTCAAATACCAAGTGAAGAACTATTTGAACTTGCCGCGTGTAGTCGTCCTTTGTCTGCACCACGACCTGTCGCATCCACCGCAGCATGTCGATGTCGTCGAGGTTGCCGCGCTCGCCAAGTATTTGTCAGCATGAACCAGCGTGACTTAATTCAGCCTATCCTCGAAGCGATTCCTGCTGAACGACAAGACGACGCGCGACATTACGGCGTGCATCCGTATTTCACGCGCCGACCGGCCAATGTCGTGCGGGCTTATGTTGAGCGTTATTCACGAGAAGGTGATGTGGTGCTTGATCCATTTGGCGGCACGGGGGTAACCGCAATTGAGGCTTTTCTGTTGGGGCGGAGCGCGATTCAGAACGACCTGAATCCGTTCGCTAACTTCATCGCGCGGAACATTGCTGACACGACTCTTCCTTCCATCACACTACTTCGGCAGGCATTTGAGCGCGTGCGGCAGGCTTGTGGAGCATCGTTGCAGAAAATTGAAGATGATGAAAGCGCAGCCAAAGAAGCGCTCAAGAAACTGCCACTGCCTGAAAACATCAAATTGCCGCGCAACTCGGACGCCGAATGTTTCTACGAGATGTTCACGCCGCGCCAGTTGGCCGGGCTCGCGCTAATCAAACAGACGATTGAGCGAGAGCCGGAAGGAATTATCCGCGACTTGCTGCTATTGGCCTGGTCTGCCTCTGTCGCCAAGCTGAACAAAACATTTCTTTCTGCGAAAGGTCGTGCCGCAAGTCGTGGCGGTTCGAGCATCTTTAGCATCTACCGCTATAAACTGGCGACCGAGTTTGTGGAACTGCCAATTGGGGAAACATTTCAAGGACGTTTCCTAAACGTAGTAGCGGCAAAAGAGGAAGTGTTGCAATTTCGGGATCATCGGCGGGATGAGTCTGGAAGTTTGTCAAAGCTGGACAGCCGCAAACATTTTCGCACGTTGGCGCACGATGCTGCAACGCTGGACAAAGTTATCAAGCCCGGAACTGTGGATTACATTTTTACCGACCCGCCTTACGGCGCTTTCATCAGTTATCTCGACCTTTCCATTTTGTGGAATCATTGGCTGGGGTTTCCAGTGACTGACGAAAGTCGTGAACTTGAAACCATCGTTGGAGGCGAGCGTGGACACACGGAAGAACATTACAAGGCCAGTCTTGCCCGCAGCATCAAAACTTCACTACGTTTATTGCGCCCTGACCGCTGGTTCTCAATTGTTTTTCAGCATTGGGACACGAATTACTTTGCCACCATTCTCGAAACCGCCAGCGATTGCGGGGCGGAATTGAAAGCCGCCATCACCCAAACCGGCGATGTCATCTGGTCAATGCACAAAAAGAAAAACTCCGCCAGCGTGCTGGCCGGTGAAATGATTCTAACCTTCTATAAGCCGAACAAGGTTCAGAAGAAGGCAACTCCGGCAAAACCTGCGGATGAGAAAGATTCGCCTGCCATTCTCACAGAAGTTTTCGATGCTTGTTTAGGCAACGGCACAACCAGTTTCACCAGTGAGGCGCTCTTCAACCGGTTGGTGATCGAACTTTGGCGGCGGCGGGCCTTGGGTTGCTTGAATCTTAACCGCAAGGAATTCGCCAGTCGTTTGGAACAGCGCGGGTGGAGTTACAACGCGCGAACCCATCTCTGGTCAAAGAGCGGATATCCTAAGACTGCTTTCGCAGAAATGATGCTTTTCGAGGAGTGATTTTCAAGGCAAGCCGTCTCACCCCACAATGAACGCCGCGAACGCCGCGTGATGATGCGGCGGGATGCGCGCCTTGAACTTGGCGGTCTTCGCCAGATAACGTCGCTCCAACACCTGCCCCACCTTGTGCAGCCGCGCGATGGCCGCTGCTTCCCCGTGCGGAATGCGCAATTCCAACAACTCGCGCTCGGGCCGGATTTGACTGCTGATCTCCGCTAGTAATTCCTCCATGCCCGCGCCAGTCGTTGCCGAGGTGGCCACGGAGTTCGGGTAAAGTTCGTGCAGGCGCGTCAGCGTGTTGGCCCCGTTCAACTGGTCCACCTTGTTAAAGACCATCAGCGTCGGCTTGTCGCCCGCGCCGATCTCGTTCAACACCGAATTCACCGCCGCGATCTGTTCGTCCGCCTGTGGATGGCTGATGTCCACGACGTGCAGCAGCAAGTCCGCCTGCACGACTTCTTCCAGCGTGGCCTTGAAGGCCTCGACCAATCCGTGCGGCAGTTTGCGGATGAATCCCACCGTGTCCGTGAGCAAAACATTTTGATTCGTCGGCAATTTCAAGCGCCGCGTCGTCGGGTCAAGCGTGGCGAACAAGATGTCCTTCGCCAGCACATCCGCGCCGGTGAGTTTGTTGAGCAAGGTGGACTTGCCCGCGTTGGTATAGCCGACGATGGACGCGAGCGGCCACTGGCTGCGCTGCCGACCGGCGCGCTGTGTCGCGCGCTGGCGGCGGACGGCGTCAAGGTCACTCGTGATTTTGTCTATGCGTTCAGAAACTTTGCGGCGGTCCACTTCGAGCTGCGATTCGCCCTCGCCGCCCCTCATGCCGATGCCGCCCGACTGCCGCGACAAGTGACCCCAGAACCGCGTGAGCCGCGGCAGCAAATGCTGAAGCTGCGCCAATTCGATCTGCAACTTGCCTTCCCGCGTGCGGGCGCGTTGCGAAAAGATGTCGAGAATGAGCGCCGTGCGGTCGAGAATCTTGACCTCGAAAATCTTTTCCAGATTGCGGCTCTGCGCAGGCGAAAGTAGTAGGCGTGCCGGATCTGCCGGTGCTGAAGATACGGCATCCGCTGGGCGGGCGGAACATGGACAAGGTGCGCGAACGTGCGGCGGTTGCGTTGCCACAGCTTATCAAAGTGG
>CAYIOH010000403.1:0-4321 GCA_964364975.1 uncultured Bifidobacteriaceae bacterium | reverse complement strand
GAGCAGAAAGAGAGCATCACGCTGTAATTGGGGCGGAGCGCCCGCGCGATTTCTCGCCGCTTGACAATGGCCGCTGGTTTCGCCATGCTTTGGTTGCGCAGTCCACAGGGCTTCGCGCGGGATTGATTGTCATGGACCAGCCTCCGCCCATCACAGAAACGCCGCCGCCGGCGACAGAAGTTTCGGCCATGTCGCTCGCCGCGCGGTTGCTGAACATGTTCGCCATCCCCGGCGATGTTTTTGACGAAGTCAAAGTCACCCGGCACGCGGCGGCGAACTGGCTGGTGCCGGCGTTGATTGCCAGCGTCGTGGGCGCGGCGTCGGCCTTTCTGATGTTTTCGCAGCCGGCGATTCAACAACAACTTCGCGAGCAACAGGAGCGCGTGATGGAGCAACAGGTCAAGGCCGGCAAAATGACCCGCGCCCAAGCCGAACAAGCCCAGACCATCGCGGACAAATTTTCCAGCCCAACCGTGCTGAAGATTCTCGGCGCGTTTGGCGCCGTCGGCGGCAGCTTTGCGCGCGTCTTTTGGTGGGCGTTGATCCTGTGGCTGCTCAGTCGGTGGTTTTTGCATGTCCGGATCAGCTACCTGAAAGCCGCCGAAGTCGCCGGGTTGGCCGGCATGATTTCCATTCTCGGCGCGATCGTGTCACTGCTGCTGATTGTGAATCTGGGCAAATTGTTTTCCACCCCGAGCCTGGCGCTGGCGGTCGGCGATTTTGATGCGAAGAACAAGAGCCATTTGCTGCTCGGCGCGGTGAACGTGTTCAACTTCTGGTTCATTGGCGTGATGGCATCGGGTCTGGCGCGACTGGCCGGAGTGCCGTTCGTGCGCGCGGCGTTTTTAATGCTGGGTTACTGGATCGCGTGGTCGTTGATCCTGATTTTCACCGGTTTGGGGACGCTGGCGATGTAGCCGGGGTCGCGGCAAACCGCCCGGTCGCCACGGATTTGTTAAACGATTTGCGCAACAGTATGTCCAAACGCTGAAGGAAATTCAAAATGGCAAACGCAAAGAAACGCCGGAAAATCATCGTCTTCACGGCCATCGCCGTTGTGCTGGTGACGCTCACATTGCTGGCCATCTTCCGCAAACGCGAGGCGGTCATCACGGTGCAGACGGAAAAGGTCGCCCGGCGCAATCTGACCGAGTTGGTCGTGGCCAACGGCAAAATCCAACCCGTCGTGCAGGTCAAGATCAGCGCCGAGGTCAGCGGCGAAATCATCGAACTGCCCGTCAAGGAAGGGCAGCGGGTTCAAAAGGGCGACCTGCTGGCGAAAATCAAGCCGGACGTGTACATCGCCAACCGCCGGTCGGCGGAAGCGGGCTACCAGTCCGCGCGCGCAGGCAAGCTTCAGGCGGAGGCGAGCCTCCGCAAGGCAGAGCTGGATTTCAAACGCAACGATGATCTGTTCAAGAACCAGCTCATCTCAGATTCGACCCAGCTCGAATTCAAAACCTTGCTCGACATCGCCCGGGCGCAGGTGGAATCGGCCACGCACCAGGTGGACGTTGCCAAAGCCTCGCTCTCCCGCGTGGAGGAAGAACTGGCGAAGACCACGATTGACTCACCGCTCACCGGCACTGTCAGCAAGCTGAACCTAGAAGTCGGCGAGCGCGTGGCCGGTAACACCATGATGGCCGGCACGGAAATTATGACGGTAGCCGATCTGAATGACATGGAGGCGCGCGTGGACATCGGCGAGTCGGATATCGTGCTGCTGGCGAAAGGCCAGAAGGCGCGGCTGGAGATCGACGCCTTCAAGGACCGGAAATTTTCGGGCGTCGTGACGGAGATTGCGAATTCCTCGAAAACCATCGGTTCGGCAAGCGCTTCGAGCCAGGAAGCCACCAAGTTCGAAGTAAAAGTTCGCATCCAGGAGAAAGAAGCCTTCCGCCCCGGCATGTCCGTGAGCGCCGAGATTGAAACGCGCTCGCGAACCAACGTGCTCACCGTGCCTATCGCCAGCGTCACCACCCGCCTGCCCAAGGAGGCGGACAAAAAGGACGCAAAGTCCGGCAAGACCAATTCCGTCGCGTCCGCCACGAATACGATTTCCGGCAGTAGCACTAACGCGTCGCCGACTGACAAGAAAGCGAAGGATGCCCCCAAGCCCATCGAGGTGGTCTTCATGCTCGACGGCGCGCGCGTGAAGATGGTGCCGGTGAAGATTGGCATCAGTGACGACAACTACTGGGAAATCACCGACGGCTTGAAGGAAGACCAGGAAATCGTTTCCGGCGGCTACAAGGCCATCAACCGCGAGCTTGAAGACGGCAAGAAGGTGCGCATCGGCAAACCCGAGAAGGACGAGGACAAGGAGAAGAAGTAGCCGTGCCGCTCATCCGCCTGCAAAACATCTCGCGCCGCTACCAGATGGGGGCGGAGACGATCCACGCGCTGCGCGACGTATCGCTTGAAATCTCGCGCGGCGAATACGTTGCCATCATGGGCCCGTCCGGCTCGGGCAAGTCCACGCTCATGAATGTCATCGGCTGCCTCGACTCGCCCACTTCCGGTCGCTACGAGTTGAATGGCACCGACGTGAGCCAGATGGACGACAACCAGCTCGCCGAAGTCCGCAATCGCGAGATTGGTTTCGTCTTCCAGGTCTTCAACCTGCTGCCGCGCTCGAACGCACTGCACAATGTCGAGTTGCCGCTGATCTACGCCGGCGCGCCATCCGTCGAACGCCGCAAAATCGCGCTCCAGGCGTTGTCGGACGTGGGGCTGGCCGACCGCGTCCATCACAAGCCCAACGAGCTTTCCGGCGGCCAGCGCCAGCGCGTGTCCGTGGCGCGCGCCCTGGTGAACAAGCCTTCGATCCTGCTGGCCGACGAACCCACCGGCAATCTCGACTCGAAAACAGGCGAGGAAATCATGGCGCTGTTCGGCAAACTCGCGCGCGGCGGCAACACCATCTTGCTGGTCACGCACGAGGAAGATGTGGCCCGCCACGCGCGGCGCATCATCCGCATCCGCGACGGCCTGATCGCAAGCGACGAAAGGCGGGCCGAGTAAAAAAGTTCCGCGCTCTCCACAACTTGACTGCGTTTGTGAAACCGGCCAACCGACCCACTCCTGACCCGAATGGCGCTTAGTTAAGGCAGTGGCGGCAAAAATATCTTGCGCTGGCGTCAGATAGTTCTGGCTCCTGGATCCGGGTTGTTTCAAAATGGTTCATGCTTAATTCCACACCGTTTTTGCCGGGCCTTTCACATCGACTTTTGGGGCGTCAACGTCGTTCCCAACTCGACCAGTTGCGCGCGCAATCCGAGCAGTGGCGGCAGTCTTCGTTGAGCCGGTTGTGCGAGATTTTCGGGCCGTGGTTGCCGGCTGCGATGCTTGCTCCCACCGCCAAGGGGACCAACAGTCGCCAGCGTACCTATCCGCTGCCGCTGACTTTTTGGGCGTTCCTGAGCCAGGTCTTGAGTCCGGGGTCTTCCTGCCGCGAGGTCGTCCGCAAAGTCCAGGCGTGGTATGCGCCGCAGGCTCAGACGCCCGACAGTGGCACGAGCGCCTATTGTCAGGCGCGCAGTCGTCTGCCGTTGGCGTCTCTGACCGAGCTTCATCAAACACTGGCCGCCAAACTCTCCGCGCGTATCACGACCCCCGAACTTCTCGACCGGGTCGAAGCCGAGCGCGTCAAGGTGGTGGACGGCACGGGCCTTTCCATGCCTGACACCGGCGCCAACCAGAAAGTCTGGCCGCAGCCCAACACGCAAAAGACCGGCTGCGGCTTTCCCGTCGTCAAACTGGCGGCGTGCTTCTGCCTAGCCAGCGGCGCGCTGCTGCAATGGGTCGAAGGCACCCTTAAGGAACATGATTGCCGCCTGCTCCAGAAGCTCCTGTCCGCTTTCAAAAAAGGCGATGTGGTACTGGCCGACCGGGGGTTCAGTTCCTTCCCCAGTCTGGCGACGCTGCTGGCGCGCGGCGTCGATGCGGTCATGCGGGTGCATCATTTTCGCAAACTCAACTGGCGGGCTGGCCAGCGCCTCGGGCGACGCGACCGGCTGGTGTGCTGGAAGAAAAGTCAGTGGCAAGGCGGGCTTTGGAGTCGCGCGCAATGGGAGCAATTGCCCACGGCGATCTCGGTGCGACTGGTGGAGATCGTGGTGGCCGTGCCGGGATTTCGGACGCAAAAACTCGTGCTGGTCACCACGCTGCTGGACGCGCAGACCTACAGCGCCGCGGCGTTAGGCCAGCTTTATTTCCGCCGCTGGGCCGTCGAATTGTGTTTCCGCGACATCAAGACCACCCTCGGCCTGGACGTGCTGCGCTGCCTGACTCCGGAGATGGTGCGCAAGGAAATCGTAAT
>CAYIOH010000402.1:0-4328 GCA_964364975.1 uncultured Bifidobacteriaceae bacterium | reverse complement strand
ATTACAACGATTAGGAATTTCATAGGTTGCTTTCCGTCATTCAGCCGACCGTTGGTACAGCCTCAAGTGTTATCAAATCGCTACCGGCAGCGCTTTGGCTTTAAAACCGAGCGTTCGCCTCAACCACGCCCACATGGCGCGCAGGCCGACTTCGCGCGTCGCGGAGAAGCTGTAGATGTTTTCGAGTTCTGTCTCGTGCCCACGATAGCGCGGCGGGAGGAGGATCATGGTCTTCGCCTCTTCGCCTTCGAGGCGCAGGATTTCAGAATAGAACAAACCACGGCCGGGCGCGTAATTGCCCTCAGGAAATTCCAAGGTGCGCTGGGGCAGTACGAGCCACGGACGATAATTCAGCACGAGCCTGCCGGCTTGGTTGCGCGACAGTCTGCCGTAGGTGCGCGCGGGTACTTTGTTGATCTTGCGGCCCAGGAACAGTTTGTTCTCCGTTTTGTCCGGCGTGAAACGGTTGCGACGGAACGTGAACAAATCCCAAATGAACGCCAAGCCGAGGTGTGACAGGCGGAACGACCAGCCCGCGATGAACCACGAAATCAGGATGATGATGAGCGCCCACGCCGCGCCGATCCAGGGATTGGCCCACGCACTGGCCGCCACCGTGCCGAGAACCGCCAGCCGAAACGACTTGAGCGCGGCGTCCACCGTCGTGAACGGACTGAGGAGGATGAGGATGTTGATGGCGTTGGACGCGAGAAACACGATGAAGAACGCCACCATCGCAACAGGCACCATGATGATGTTGTAGAGCCACGAGAGGTCAATGGCGGCGAAGCCCGCTGAACCGAGGGTCGAGGATGACGGGCCGGAGTCGTTCATCATCATCACGACGAACGGCACGAACGCGCCGGTGGCGACCAATCCACTGATTTTGTTTTCGACGGTTTCGGCGACGTCCAATGGTTTTTTCAACGCCGTTGGCAACGCGGTGCCCGCGGTGTCCTTGACGAAGCAAAGCGCGACCAGCAGCAGCGCGGGCATCCAGAACCACGGCTGCGCAAACCACGGGAGGCTGGCGCGTTTGTCCTCCGGCGTGCGGAAATACTTCACCGCGCCGTAAGCGCTCGCGCCGAGCAGCGGCGAGATGGCGACGCCGGTGAGGGTGGAGATGGATTGGGCGAACTGTTGGCCGGGGGCCTTGGACGTGGACCTGGCTTCGGCGGCGGACGCGGTTTGTGTCATGAAGACGCCGGCACACAGCCAGAACGCGAGCAACGATGGAAGGCTCTTTTTCATACAGCGAAGATTGGCGGAATTGCGCTGGCTGTAAAGCCGGTTTCGGGTCAAGAGCCAACCCACCCCTTGTCGTGGTGCGATCAAAAGGAGAACCGACTGTGCGATCAAAAGGAGAATAATAATGCAGTCAAAGACTGCGTTTCATTGCGTTGCATAGGTTCTGGCACCCAAGATGGCGACGCTTCTGCGGAGGATAGGGCTCTGCGGGGACGCAACCTGACCGCCGACAGAAACCTTGCAAACAGCAGGCTGGCCGATATTTGGCAGCCCGCCTAGCCCCTGCCGGTGCAAGAACCAAAGCGACTAATCCATCTGTTCATTCCTCTGACGAGTCTGTTCTTGCCCACAGAGTTTACTTTTGTTCGCACACAAAAGTCTCCATTTGAAAACTACACGACAAGGTGGAAACTTGCGCTTGCGTCAATCTCGTGGGCAATTAAGCTGCGTTTGAAACGGTGGCGGGGTAGCCAAGTGGTAAGGCAGGGCTCTGCAAAAGCCTCATTCGTCGGTTCGATTCCGACCCTCGCCTCCAATCCGAACCGCGAGTGCGGCAAGGACTTGTAACTAAGGGTGGCCTCGTGGCTATCGGTTTGGCTAACACCGGCAACCTCTGTCTCGTATTGGAACTACATGGCGGCGTGACGGATAGCCGCTGCCAACGAAGAGCCTGAACAGCGGGCGGGCGTTGGTGCGCTGGTAGAAATGCCGAAAGTGCTTGAGGCGGTTTTCAATCTTAAACGGCAGTAGAAGAGACGCTCCGCCCGCGCGGCGGCTTCAGAGCGTGCGAGTTTCTTGCGGTTGATCTCTCTGGCGGGTGGCTCTCATCCGCTCGGACCCGGCAAGGCACCGACCGGGGAGAGCAGTGGTGCCAAAATCCTCGCCCCAATCCGTTCCCCGCACTGGCTTGGACTCAACTGCTCTGCAGCGTTCTTCAATCCGCTCAGAAACAGGCTCAGGTTCGTCAACAACGCCACCGCCGTGACGTGATTTCATCGGATGCGCTCGCCCAGATACAGCATCACGAAGCCGCAGAACACCGTGAGCGTGATGACTTCCTGGATGATCTTGAGCTGCGTGGCGGAATAAAACGAGTTGCCCCAGCGATTGGCCGGCACCATGAGGAGGTATTCGAAGAACGCGATGCCCCAACTCGCGACGATGGCCAACACGAGCGGTTTGCTCTTGAATTTCAAATACCCATACCACGCGAACGTCATGAAGACATTCGAGCAGGACAACCGTGCGATGGGAAACCAGCGGGTTTGGATGAGGTCGTTCATGATTCTTGAAAATGGAAATTAAGGCTTCAACCAATCTCTATCGGGGTGGGCCAACTGGCGTGCATTATTGTAAGCCATGTCTAAGGTCAGGCATGTGGCCGCCCGATAAAACTCATGGAATCTTTCCAACACAAGCGCAAGGTCAGCCCTCGTCGGATCGGTTAAGCAAAGGGGAAGCAATAGTTGGACATTCCCATTATAGCATTGGGGAACTGCTGTTTTGTAGTTTCGCTTCACGCGTTCTCTGGCTGAATCAATCGCACCTTTCAACAAGTTCTGGAGAGCAAAATCGTTCATTGTCTGTAACGCCTTTGGGAATCGTTCCTTGTTATCCGAAATGATATGTTCAACATTGGCGCGCAACTCCTTTCTAGTGTCGTAAACGAGGTTGGATGGGTCTTCAAAGTAGTGCGCCATTTCCGGCAGCGAGGGGAAGCGATTCAATTCAGCCTGGCCTCTTCGAGCAAAGCGCCAGAAATGCCAATAGGTTGTTTTGTCAGGAAGCATATTCTTCCCAAAGAGGATGAAAATAGACTCTTGGCTGGACGTAATCAGGCCAGTGTTCCAACACGCAAACTTTTCATCTTTGGTCACTGCCACTTTTTTCTCTTCCGCGATTCTCCGATAAGTATATTTGACGTAATTCTGTAAAATGGGATTGGGTAAAACTTGAGGCGTAATTTTGTAGTTCCACTCCTCTGGTTCCGCCAAATTCGCCAGTTCAACTATGTTTTCGTCAAATTTCGGCATCATCGCGAAATCATAAAAAGACTCGGGCAAGTCGTATGGTCCGGGAGTTGGCATAGTCTTTTTGAATTTAGGTGTTGAGTTTAATCAGATGTAGAATTGTTAGAGCCGCACCGGAATATTCTGTTTCGCCAAAAACTGTTTCACATCGCCGACCGTGTAAGTGCCGAAATGGAAAATGCTCGCGGCGAGGACGGCGTCGGCTTTGCCTTCGAGCAGCACCTCGGCCATGTGTTCGAGCTTGCCCGCGCCGCCGCTGGCCACCACCGGCACACCGACGGATTCGCTGATGCGGCGCGTGATGACGAGATCGAAGCCGGCTTTCGTGCCATCGGCGTCAATCGAGTTCAACACGATTTCGCCCGCGCCGAGCGAGACGGCGCGTTTGGCCCATTCCACAGCGTCGAGGCCGGTGGGTTTGCGGCCGCCGTGAGAAAAGACCTCCCACTTGTCCGGCGCGACGCGTTTGGCGTCAATCGAGACGACGATGCATTGGCTGCCGAATTTTTCCGCGCCCTGCCGGATGAGTTCGGGATTGGCGAGCGCGCTGGAGTTGATGCTGGTCTTGTCGGCGCCCGCGCGGAGCATCGTGTACATGTCGTCCACGGACTTGATGCCACCGCCGACGGTGAGCGGCATGAAGCATTGGTCCGCCGCGCGCTCGATCACGTCCACCATCGTGCCGCGGCCGTGCGCGGTGGCGGTGATGTCGAAGAACACCATTTCGTCCGCGCCCTGTTCGTTATAGCGCAGCGCGAGTTCGACGGGGTCGCCGACGTTGCGCAGTCCGCCCTTCTCGGCGACGCCGAATTGGACGCCGCGGGTGACTTTGCCGTCGTGAACGTCGAGACACGGAATGACACGTTTTGCAAGCATCACGCCAATTGAAACGACACTCGCGGCCCAAGGCAAATCATTCCGCCCGCGGCGAAAACTTTTATCTTTACGCGCCATCTCGTGAAAAGAAATGACTGCGAAAACAGTCTAAAACCATTTACCGCAACAGATTGAAACTTTTTGAATGTGGACGTATTGTTTTCTGTCTGATTG
>CAYIOH010000401.1:0-4347 GCA_964364975.1 uncultured Bifidobacteriaceae bacterium | reverse complement strand
TCGCGCTCGACGATGAGGTCGTGCGTGAATTCCAGTCCGTCCACGTGGACGTTCCAATACATCCACTGCGTGGGGCGGATGACAACTTTCTTGCGTGCGGATTCGTCGGACTTCCGAATGACCTCGGCCTCCTTCTCGGTGACGAGTTCGGCCTTCAGCAATGCTTGAAGCATGGCTTCCATCTCCGGCGAATAGTCGGTGGCCATATAATCGCGCATCTTCTTGCGCATGAACACGCCGTTGGTGCAGATGTAAATGATGCGCTTCTGTGCGAGCAACCCGGCGACCAGTTCTTCGATCTTCGGATAAATCAGCGGTTCGCCGCCGCAGATGGAAACCATCGGCGCATCGCAATCCACGGCTGCCGCAAGACACTTCTCCAGTGGCACCATGTCCTTGAGGTTGGTCGAGTATTCGCGAATCCGCCCGCAGCCGGTGCATGTCAGATTGCACGTATGCAGCGGTTCGAGCTGCAAAACCATCGCAAACTTGGGCGTCTTGCGGACCTTATGTTTGATGATGTGGCCGGCGATTTTCGCCGACAACGCGAATGGGAATCGCATAGTTTATCGGGCCAGTGCGACTTGTTTGACAGCCGGCATCTCGGGCATAGTCACATCATTCGTCGCCGGTGGTGGGTCGGCTTTAAGCAACCCTGGCAGAAAGAACGATGCGGGTGAAACACTGTGGGTGGCGTTGATGCCACTGCACCCTGCGGTCAAAACCAGCAGGGCAGCACCCACCATCAACCGAAACGTTTTCCGCTGTAATGTCACTGGATAGACAGTATAAGTCGGACAGCCATGTTAGCAATAATTAAGTGTCCCGTTCGCCTGCAGCTGCGCTGTGTCTTGCGGCGGCTATTGCTTTTAACAGTCGCCGTGGGATTTAGTTTCATTTATTCCGGATGGGGGAATGAACCTGGTGTGGCCGGACGGGCCTTTGCCCAGCGCGCCCGGCAGAAATATGCGGCCGCACAAGAACGTTTTCACACCGAACCGACCAACGCCGTGGCTGCGTGGGAATTTGCCCGCGCCGCTTTCGACTGCGCCGAATTCGCGACCAACGACACGGAGCGGGCGACCCTGGCCGTGCATGGCATCAGCGCGTGTCGAGGGGTGCTGGCAAGCGATCCGAAATCGGCGCCAGCGCACTATTATCTGGGCATGAACCTTGGCCAACTGGCGCGCACCAAGACTCTTGGCGCGTTGAAAATCGTGGACGAAATGGAGCGCGAGTTTAAGACCGCGCGCGTGCTGGACGAGTATTTGGATTATGCCGGACCGGATCGGAATCTCGGATTGCTTTACCGGGATGCGCCGAGCATCGGCAGTATTGGCAGCCGGAGCAGGGCGCGGCAGCACCTCTTGCGCGCGGCGGTGTTGGCGCCTCATTATCCGGAAAACCGGCTGAATTTGGGCGAATCTGCCACCCGATGGCGCGACCTGAAGACCGTGCAGCGCGAATTGGTGGCGCTGGAAGAGCTCCGGGCGACGGCGCGCAACAAATTCTTCGGTGCGGATTGGGAGGCGAGTTGGGCAGACTGGGATTCCCGACTCGACCGGCTGCGAATCAAAGCGAAGGAACTGGCCAAGCCATTGACCTCGCCGCACGACGCGAATTGAGCGCCAAACAGCAGGGCGGCAAGTGCGACGGTTTAAGCCGCCACCACCTTGGTCCAGCCGGTCTGACCGAACTTTCCGTTGAACTTCTCGCGCAGCGTTTCGGCTGCCTTGGCGCCAGGGACGATGGCGAAGGTCGTTGAACCGCTGCCGGACATCAGCGTTGCGGCGGCGCCGTGGCTGCGGAGGAACTCCTGGAACAGCGCAAGCAGCGGATATTTCTCCAGCGCGGGCGCTTCAAGTGAATTGTAGAGCGCGCGGCCTGACGCGTGCAGGTCGCCGGTCTGGAGCAGCGACACGAGCCGTTGTCCGAGGCCGGGTTGTCCGTTCAGGGCGGCGGGAAAGCGGGCGAGGTTTTGGTAAGCCCAAGCGGTTGAAATGCCGAACCCCGGATGAATCAGCAGAAACACCGCGCCCCGCAACGCGGGAAAAAAATCAAGCGGTTGAATCTTTTCGCCGCGTCCGGTGGCGAGCGCGGGTTTCGTTTGCAGGAAAAACGGCACGTCAGAGCCGAGCGCCGCGGCAAGTTCGTTCAGTTTTGCCGGCGGGAGCGGTTCGCCGAGAAGTTCGTTCAGACCAAGGAGTGTGGTGGCGGCGTTGCCGCTGCCGCCACCCAGCCCGGCCGCGAGCGGAATTTTTTTCTCCAGATGAATCCGCACACCGTCACCGATTTGCGTCGCTTGCAGAAACGCCGTGGCCGCCCGGTGGACGAGGTTGCGGGCGTCGGCGGGCAGGTTCGCGTCGCTGCACGTCAACTCCACGCCATGTCCGCCGCGCTCGAACGTCAGCCGGTCGCAAAGGTTGACCGGGTGCATGATGGTTTCAAGCTCATGAAAGCCATCCGCCCGCTTGCCGAGGATGTTCAGCAGCAGGTTGACTTTGCAGGGTGAATTCTTTTCGAGCCGCACCAAGACCAAGTGTAGCAGCCGACATGAGGAGGCTCTATTCTTTTCTGCACAGCCGATCCGCTTGGGTTGAAAGTGAGCCTCCCGACGTCGGCTGCTAAGAATAAAAAACGCGCCAACTTCTCAGTTGGCGCGTTTCGAAAAAAGTGGCTGCCGGCTCAGTTGTCGAAGACGCGGAAGCGACTGCCTGGAATCATCGGCACAATGTCACCGCCGCTGAATCCCAGGGCCGTGTCGGTCGCGAACATCGAGTCGTCCATGAGCCGCGGTTGGTAATTGGCGGGATAGGGCGCTTCGGGTTTCAGGTGTTTCGTGGCGATCGGATCGTAGGACGGGATGGGGAAGGTAATGATCTCATACAGGCCGATGCCCGTGCGGGCCAGGCCGCGGTTGAACCCGCGGACAAACCCGGTCGTGTACGCCGCGTCCGATGACTCAAACAAGGCGGTTTGCTCCACGGTGCGGCGCATTTCACCGCCTCGAACGATCTCGAAAAGATTATTGAAGCCACGCCCGAGCTTTTTTTCCGGGCCGGCGCAACCAGCTGCCAGCAGGCCTGTCATCAACACCGTGCCAAGGAGGGAAAATTTGTTTTGCATAAATTCTTAAGTTGACGAAAGCAGGTTACGCCGGCCGACGGGGATGTAAAGCGCAATTTGAAGAAGGTGTCAGCGAGGGTGGAATGCCCGTCCGTGTCACGCGCCGGCATTTTCTTCCGCCGCCAATCGTTTTTTCTCCTGCCGCTCCCAATACCACGCGATCCAGATGCTCACTTCATACAGCAGTTGGAGCGGGATGAACATCATCACCTGGGTCAGCACTTCCGGGGTGGTCAGCACCGCGCCCAGGAACAGGTTGATGACGATCATGTAGCGCCGGCCCTTGGAGAGCGCGCTGTAACTGAGCACGCCGATTTTCACCAGGGTCAGAATGACCACCGGCATCTCGAAACCCAGTCCCATGCCGAGCATAAATTTACAGACGAAGCTGATGTAGTCCTCGGCGTTCCATTGGTAGGCGGTGAAGCCCAGCCAGTGCGAGTATTTTTGCGACGCCGCCAGTGCCAACGGCATGAGCAAGAAATAGCAGAACGTCACCCCCGCAAAAAACAACCCCACGCCAAATCCCAGCCCCCGATAAATGTACTTGCGCTCCTTCATTTTGAGCGCCGGGAAGATGAAGGCCGCGACGACATAGAAAATGAACGGGCCGGCCAGCACCAGACCTCCGTAAAAGGCCACTTGAAACGCGACCACAAAGCCGCCCACCGGCTTGAGATTGATGAGGTCCACCTGGAGCTTGCGGGCTTTTACCGCCGCCGCCGGGTCGGTGTTGACGTGCCAGCCGAGCACCTGGTTGGTGCCGAGCGTCAGCGGTTCAACGACCACCGCGACGTAGCGGTTGGTGCCCAGGTTGAGCGCCAGCTCCTGTTCTCCTGTGATCTGGAAGACGCCGATCCGATTTGTGCCAAAGTGGACGGTAACGACCTTGTTTGTGCCGGGGTAATGAATCTCGGCCTTGTCGAGCGGCCGTTTGAGTATGTTTACGACGTAATTGCCGGCAAGGAGGCAGACCAACATCGCTACGCCCAGCGCCACGACGATCTTGATGAGCACCCAACGGAGATCCTCCAGGTGCTCGAGGAAAGTTTTTACGGGGCCACCCTCTTGTTCCTCATCGGGGCGTTCCACGTCGGAGTCATCGGCCATGTCCGGGAGCGCTCAGGAACAATCAAGCCTTGGTGCTGTTCGAAGACTGCGAAACAGTCGGCTCGGATTGGGACTGTCCTTCCGGGGGCAGCTTCTTCTGCGCGGTCGGGG
>CAYIOH010000400.1:0-4380 GCA_964364975.1 uncultured Bifidobacteriaceae bacterium | reverse complement strand
GGCGATGAGTTGCACTTGGTTCTTCTTCAGTTTCGGAAGCGCGCGGACGGTGAGATTCACATTCTTAGCCATAATACTTAATCCAGTTAACTTGCCCCGGTGGCATCGTCATGACGCCATCCGCGAGCATAGAATAGCTGGCTCCCCGCCTCCGGACGCAACAGAAATAATTTCTTTGGCACGATTTCGAGACGGGGCGGCGGCGTCCCATTTCTTCCAATGGAAAACTTCCAATGGAAAACTTGACGCTCTGCGCGGCTTTCTGTAGGGATAACGGCCAATCGTGTTAATCCCGGATTCCGAAGCGCGAATGACGAATGACGAAAGAAGCCCGAAGTTCGAATGACGAATCGTTGCTGCCGCCTTGTCGGTTTTGTGCCGAACCGTGCCATCCGTCCTCGCAAGGATGCCGCGGGCTTCGGGTTTCGGGCTTCGTCATTGGTCATTTGGATTTTGGAATTTGGATTTGGTTTCACTTCATCGCTGGCGGCGGCAGGTGGCGGTGGTGCGATAACTCAGCACCACGCGCCTTTGGCGCGTGAAGGACAGCCGTGGCAACAATTAAATAACGACGCAATGGCAGCCAATTCAACTTCCAGTCTCGTTCCCTGATTATCATGAGCACCAACAAACAAAGCATGTTCGTCCTGCCGGACGGAAGAAACGTCTTGTTCACCTTCTGCCTCGTTAGTTCGCTGTTCCTCCTTTGGGGATTCTGCAACGGGATGATTGACGTGATGGACAAGCATTTTCAGACGGAACTGCACCTGAGCTTGTCGCAATCGGCCTGGGTGCAATTCGCGCACTGGATGGGCTATTTCCTCATGTCAATACCCGCGGGCTGGCTGGCGACGCGGCTGGGTTACAAGGGCGGCATCATCGCCGGGCTGCTGCTGGTTGCGGTGGGTGGCTTGTGGTTCATTCCAGCTTCGAAGATCGCGGAGTTCTGGGCGTTCCTGCTCGGCGTGTGCGTCGTGGCGTCGGGCCTGACGTTTCTGGAAACGGTGGCCAATCCCTACACCACGGTGCTCGGACCGACGCGCTACGCCGCCGCGCGCATCAACACGGCGCAGTCGTGCAACGGCGTCGGCTGGATTTTCGGTCCGATCGCCGGCGCCCAATTCTTCTACGCCACGGACGAGGCGGGTCGGAGCACCGGCTCCCAGACGCTTTGGATTCCTTACGCGGGCGTGGCGGTCGGGGTTCTCATTCTGGCTGTCATTTTCTTCTTCGCTCCTGTTCCAGACATCAAGGCCGAGGACGATTACCACCTGGATGACAAAGATGATGCCAGCAAGGAGTCGCCCGCCCCGGCTGTGCGGCACGTGAACCGGGGCTTGTCCTATGCGTTGCTGCTCGGCAATGTGGCCGCGCTCATCGGCGTCTTCGTTTTCATCCTCTGGTTGACTTTCGACGGCCTCAAGCTTGGCCCGCGTCTGGTGGGGCTGGCTTCGGCCATTCCTCACCCGTCCAGCCTGGTCGTGAGCGCTGAGAACTCCGTGGGGGTGGTGCTGGCCGCCGCGGCGTGCCTGGCATTGGTGATCGCCGCCATCGCACTTCTCGGGATCACGAAACGCCTCACGCACCACAGCGTCTGGTCGCACGAACATTTCACCGGCGCCACGCTGGCCCAATTCTTCTACGTCGCGGCCCAGTGCGGCATTTTCAGCTTCCTGATCAACTACATGACTTCCGAACCGCCCACACTGCCGTCTTCCTGGATGAAAGAGGGACGCAAATGGATCGAGGTCCGAACGGCCTTCGCCGGCTCGGACTTCAAGGACGTGTCGGCCTTGGCGAAAAAATTGACCGCGCCAGCCGATCCCGTATCCGGCTTCCTGGCCACGAATCTTTCCAGTTCGACCGTGCAAACGCTGACCCACTTCAATGAGGGCACCGCCAGCGTCACCGCGGCCCGCATCGCCCTGGCGCAAGACCTGAACAGCCTGATCCTGAAGCAGAGCGTTTACAGCCCGGAAAGGTTCAGCGGAATTACGTTGCAGGAAAAGACCAAAGAACTGCTGGCACAGGACAAAGGTCGAAACGAAGCGCGGCTCAACCGGCTGCTGCTGGCCGACGCTTATCCGCGGGAACTGGCTTTTCACGACGGCATCTTTGGCGTGACCAACCAGTTTGCCGCTACGCTGGCGGCGGTGGGCTTCGTCTGTTTTCTCCTCGGCCGGGTCACTGGTGCGGCCATGCTGCGGCGGGTTTCCGCGCACAAGATGCTGGGGCTTTACAGCGTGATCAACGCCGTGCTCTGCTTCCTGATTTTCCTGAAGCTGGGCTGGTTTTCGGTGGTGTGCGTCTTCCTGTGCTATTTCTTCATGTCCATCACCTTCCCGACCATCTTCGCCCTTGGCATCTTTGGGTTGGGTGGCCGGGCCAAACGGGCCTCGTCCTACATCGTCATGGCCATCGTCGGCGGCGCCTTGCTGCCCAAGCTCATGGGCGCCGTTGCCGATCACTACAACATGTCGCGCGGATTCATCGTGCCGCTGATCTGCTTCGTGTTCATCGCCTTCTATGGCTACGCCTGGCCGAAGTTGAGCCGGGTGGAGGCGCTGCACGGCGTGGGCGTGACCGGCGGGCACTGATCTGCAAACTGTGAAATTGTAACAATCAGCTATTTGCCGGCCAGGTTGGCCGGCGTCATAACTCAAAACCTCAAAACGACTCATGAAAACCATGCAAGCTATAGGTTCGGGAATGTTGTTGGCGGCGGCGGTGGAAACGGGCGCCTTGGCAGGCCCCCAGCCCGCCAATTTCGGCGAGGACGTTGCTTTTCTCAAAAAGCACACCGAGGTCGTCGTGCTTTCGGACAAATCCGGCAAAGCCAAAGTGGCCATCGCGCCGGCGTGGCAGGGCCGCGTCATGACCAGCACCGCCCGGGGTGACAAGGGCCAGAGTTTCGGTTGGATCAACCGCGAACTTATCGCCTCGGGAAAGCTGGTTCCGCACATCAACGTTTTCGGCGGCGAGGATCGGTTCTGGTTGGGCCCGGAGGGCGGCCAGTTTTCCATCTTCTTCGCCAAGGGCGCGGCGTTCGACCTGGAACATTGGTTCACGCCCGCGCCGATTGACACCGAGCCGTTCAAGCTGGCCAAGAAAGGCAAGTCGCAGGCGCTCTTTCAACACGCCTTCACGCTGACCAATTACTCCGGAACGGTGTTCCAAGTGAAAGTGAACCGCGCCGTCCGGCTGCTGGATAACCGGACCGCCTGGCAAAAATTGGGATGCGCTCCGTCCCCCAAGTTGAGCATGGTGGCCTTTGAATCCGACAACGAGATCACCAACGCCGGCCAGGAACCGTGGCGCAAGGATACCGGCCTGCTTTCCATCTGGATACTTTGCATGTTCAACCCGTCACCGGCCACGACCGTTGTCGTTCCCATCAAGTCCGGGCCGGAATCCGAACTGGGCAGGGCGGTGACCTCGGACTATTTCGGCGAAGTGCCCGCGGACCGGTTGGTGGTCAAGGATGGCGTGGTGTATTTCAGCGCCGACGGCAAATACCGCAGCAAAATCGGCATCAGCCCCAGACGCTGCCAGCCCATCCTCGGCAGTTACGACGCCGCCAACAAGGTGCTCACGCTGGCGCAGTTCACGTTTCCGGCGGGCGTCACCGACTACGTCAATTCGCAATGGAAAATCCAGGATCACCCGTATGGCGGTGATGCGGTCAATAGTTACAACGACGGCCCGCCCAAGCCCGGCGCCAAACCGCTGGGACCGTTTTACGAATTGGAATCCTCCTCGCCTGCCGCCGCCTTGTTGCCCGGCCAGAACCTGCATCACGTTCACCGCACCGTCCATCTCTCTGGTTCGGAGAAGGAACTGGACGCCATTGCAAAAGCCACGCTGGGAGTCAGCCTCCAGCAAATTGCGGCAGCGCTCCCGGCCAAGTGAGCAGATTCGGTTTGCCGGCGGCTTGGGTCGTCATCGTGAGCGATTCGCGCTGACAGGTCGGTGAGCGCCCCGGGGTCTGGGTCCCTCGCTTTACGACGGACGATTCGCACCCCCGCCACTTGCGGAATCACTCAACGGGTGCATCTTCTCTGAAGAGTAATGTAACATATTCGAGTTATGCGCCCGATTGACCTTATCAAAGCCACACTGTCTTGCGGCATCGCTGCCTATCTGGTTTACACCTTTCCCGCTCTCAGCCAGGGCATCATCATCGCCCTGCTCAGCGTCCTTTGGCTCAGCTATCTCCGCAGCACTGTCCGAAGCCTGCGCCAACGCTGACATCAGCCCCGGCCTTCATAGAGCCGACACATGGCAACGACGCGAGCTTTGTGCTGACGCGCCCCTGGCCGCCCACCGGCCGGCGCAACCCGGCAGCGGTGCGTTCCACTTCACCTTCGCCAACACGCCCGG
>CAYIOH010000399.1:3858-4390 GCA_964364975.1 uncultured Bifidobacteriaceae bacterium | reverse complement strand
CCTCGCCTTTTGTGCGGCCCATAAGATTTCAGACGTTCAATTGGTGCTCAAGTTCGACGAACAACACTACGACATCGTCCTGCCGGCCACCGTCGGTCGCCATGCCCGTCCCCTGTCGGCGGCGTGAAGTTGTCTTGCCCAACGTTTTGTTCCCGCTAAGTTGTCAACCATGACCGCACGAACTGTTGACGCGACGAATCACGCACGCATTTCCGAACTCGGCCAGCGCGTGTTCGACGGCGGACACATCACCCGCAACGAGGCGCTATGGCTTTTCAACCTCGAAAGCTCGGCAGACACTTTTGATTTGCTCTCGTGGGCCAACCGCATCCGCGAAAAATTCAAGGGCAACAAGATTCATCTCTGCTCCATCGTCAACGCCAAGGCCGGCGCGTGCTCGGAGAATTGCAGCTTCTGCGCGCAGTCATCGTTCTACCAGACCGGCTCGCCGAAGTATGGTTTCGTTGATCCCGATCCGGTGCAAGAGGCGGCCGACGAAGCGAATCGCAACAGCGTCACTGCCGTTGGCCTC
>CAYIOH010000399.1:0-3848 GCA_964364975.1 uncultured Bifidobacteriaceae bacterium | reverse complement strand
CTTTGGCTCCAGCGCCCCCGAGCGCGCCCACACTTTCTCGCCCTTCTGGTTGATGATCTCCTCCATGGGATATTTCGAGCGCATACAAACGATCACCAAGGGGATGGGCGTTTGCAAGAGGCGGCCGACGAAGCGAATCGCAACAGCGTCACTGCCGTTGGCCTCGTCGCCGCCTGGAAGGGACTGAACGAAGGTCCGATGCTCGATGAAGTTTGTGAGCGTGTCCGCGAATTGAAAGCCAGCGGCAAGACGCGCCCGGACGTTTCGTTGGGCATCATCAAGAACCAGCGCGTCGCGGATCGGCTCAAGGAAGCTGGTGTCGAATGTTATGGACACAACCTGGAAAGCTCCCGGCGCTTCTTCCCGACAACTTGCACGACTCATTCGTACGACGACCGCCTCGAAACCATCGGTTATTTGAAGAACGCCGGCATCAAAATTTGTTCCGGCGGCATCATTGGCATGGGCGAGACGCGCGAAGACCGTTGCGACCTCGCGTTTTCGCTCAAGGAAATCGGCGCGAACGTCGTGCCCATCAACATCCTCAATCCCATCAAGGGCACGCCGTTCGAGAACACCCCTCCCCTGCCCGTCCTGGAGATTCTGAAAACCATCGCCTGCTTCCGCTTCATTTTGCCCCGTCAGGAAATCATGATCGCCGGCGGGCGCACGGTGAACCTTCGCGACGCACAAAGCATGATTTTCATGGCCGGCGCAAGCGCGCTGATGGTTGGCAACTATCTCACCACGCTCAACCAACCCGTCGAAAAAGATTTGCAGATGCTCAAAGACCTTGACCTCGATCCGAGTTGGGACAACCACGGTTTCAGCGATCAGGAAGAAGACGGTCGCGGTTGTGGCAAGGGGAGTTGCGAAACCGAATTGGTAATGGCTTGAAGCGCACCAAGCGTTTCCTAACCTGCTGCCGATGTTACTCAGCAATTCAGCACGCTTCAGGCTTCTCAGGGTTTTCTTGCTATTCGCAGCGTTTGCTTGGGGTGTGGCGGCGTTTGGCGTTTTCTCGACTTGGGATGCTGCGGCCCAAGCTTTGCAGAGATTGGGAGCGATGCCGATTTCGTATGACCGCATGTTAGACTACTGGCTCCGCATGGCGTCCGGGGCTTTTACACTCGTCGGCATCGGATACCTATTGCTCGCGATCAATCCTCGAAAGCACGCTTCGATTTTGCCTTGGTCAGGATGGCTGATGGTTGTTGAGGGCACTGTGCTGGCGGTTCACGGATTCCGGTTGGAATTATCACCATTTCCATTTTACGGCGACGTAGCGGCGTGCTTCGTTGGAGGCGGAGGGATTCTGGCGTTGCGCAAATCCGCCGTGGCAAACTGAGTGTCGAATGAATTCCCGCCAGCGACTGGACAAAAACCACGGCGGCTACCACGGCGAGACGATTGATATCCGCGCAACGCTGCGCGAAGTCGAGACTGCGGCACAGAAGCATGGTTGGGACTGTGCCATTTTCCACCAAACGTCGGAGTTCAACTGGCTCGCCCTGCGCCGCCAGCCACGCTCTCCCCTCAACTCTCAACTTGCAACGCGCGTTTACATCAGCACCGGCATTCACGGTGACGAACCCGCCGGCCCGCTGGCCGCCCTCCGATTGCTTCAAGAAAACCGGTGGCCGGAGAATTGTGATCTCTTCCTTTGCCCGTGCCTCAATCCAACGGGTTTGGCTTTGAATCGTCGGGAAAACGACAAGGGCTTTGACCTCAACCGCGATTACCGTCATTTCAAATCCGACGAAGTCCGGGCGCACGTCAAATGGCTCGAACCACAATCTGATTTCGCTTTGACGCTTTGCCTGCACGAAGATTGGGAGTCGCACGGCTTTTACGTGTACGAATTGAACCCCGACCAGCGCCCGTCGCTGGGGGAAACCATCGTGGAAGCCGTGGCGCGTGTCTGCCCGATTGATATGTCGCCGTTGATTGAAGGCCGCGTGGCCAAAGGCGGCATCATCAACCCGCATCTCGACCCGAACAGCCGCCCCGAATGGCCAGAGGCTTTTTGGCTTTTGCAGAACAAAACCCGCCAAAGCTACACGCTCGAAGCGCCGTCGGATTTTCCGCTGGAGACCCGCGTGAATGCGCTGGTGGCCGGAGTGAATGCAGCCCTGGCCAGGTTGGGTAGCGCGTCCCGCCTGTCTGAAAAATGACGACCCAGATCATTTGAGCTATCGGCCGCGCAGTGTCAGCACAGAACAAAACTTACATGGCGCAAATCCCCTTGGTGCTGTCGGAAAAAATGATTCGCCCCGCACGCAGGCGCGAGTCAATATTCCGATTACCGCGATGAGCGTGAAAGTAAAAATTTGCGGCATCACGAACCTCGCCGACGCGCAAGCGGCGGCCGCAGCGGGTGCGGACATGCTAGGTTTTGTGTTTTGCGAGGCCAGCCCACGTTGCATGACCGTGGAACAGGTCGCGGACGTTGCACGGCAGTTGCCACCATCCATCGTCAAGGTCGGCGTGTTGGTGAATCCAACCAAGGAACTCGTAATTCGGGCCATCGCCGGGTGCGGATTGAACCTGCTGCAATTTCACGGCGACGAGCCACCCGAGTTTTGCACGCAGTTCGGCGTGATGAGCCTGAAAGCCTTTCGCGTGCGCGATGCGGAATCACTCAAAGCGCTGCCAAACTACCAAACCGACGCCTGGTTGCTCGATGCCTTCTCGCCCAACGCGCGCGGCGGCACTGGCGAGAAGTTCAACTGGGACCTGGCTATCGAAGCGATGAAATTTGGCCGACCGATTTTTCTGGCTGGCGGACTGACGCCAGAAAACGTGGCTGACGCCGTGCGCCGCGTGCGGCCATTCGCCGTTGATGTTTCAAGTGGCGTCGAGTCTGCGCCGGGAAAAAAGGACCACGCGAAAGTGCGGGCGTTCATTCAGGCCGCCCGAAGCGCGAGTGAATCGTGAAGCCAAGCCGAACGATTTGTATCTGTGCGGTGGCCTGCATGCTTCTGGCTGTCGCAAGTTGCGCCCTCGCCGTCGAGAGTTACCTCGACAACGGCGTCGTGAAGGTCGGCATTGATTTGGCCAAGGGCGGTTCGATCACTTACTTCTCGAAGTCGGGCACGAGCGACAATATCATCAACAACCACGACCTCGGCCGGCAGATTCAACAGTCCTATTATTCGGGCCCGCAACCTTACAACCCCAGCAATAACGCGAGTCCCACCTGGCCCAACTGGCCGTGGAATCCCATCCAAACGGGCGACTGCTACGGCCATCCTTCGCTCGTGCTGGCGCACACCAACACCGGCCAGATGCTTTACGTCAAATGTCGCCCCATGCAGTGGGCGCTCAACAACGTCCCCGGCGAATGCACCTTCGAATCGTGGATCACGTTGAACGGCAGCGTCGTCACGGTCAGCAACCGGCTGATCAATCTGCGCACGGACACGACGGAGCAATTTGCCGCACGCGATCAGGAACTCCCGGCGGTTTACACGATTGGGCGGTTTTACAGACTTTTCAGTTACGCCGGCGATGCGCCTTTCACCGGAAGTGCGCTGACTAATTTCCCCATTGTCCCCCCGCCGTGGCAGAGTTGGCGCGCGACCGAAAGCTGGGCGGCGCTTGTGGACGTCACCGACTGGGGATTGGGCGTGTATCATCCCGGCGCGGTGCGATTCATTGGCGGATTCGCCGGCACGCCGGGCAGCGGCGGGCCGAATGACAATCCCACCGGCTACATCTCGCCACTGCACGTCGAGATTCTCGACAGCAACATTGAATACACCTACTCGTATCACCTCATCCTCGGAACGCTACAGGAGATTCGCGACTGGGTTTACGCCCAGCCTTACCGGCCCGGCGCTGATTTC
>CAYIOH010000398.1:0-4441 GCA_964364975.1 uncultured Bifidobacteriaceae bacterium | reverse complement strand
GCGACTATGGAGTAGTCCATGCATTGAACTTTTCCCGCTAACTCGGGTGTTTGGTCGGGCGCGTCACTCCGTGCGCGCCGCAGCTTGATTCCGACCGTTCGGGCGGCGCGCACAGCGTGACGCGCCCCACCTTGAGGTTCGTGGCGAGGGCGGGCGTGTTAGCTTTGTGTATTGCGATTGTCGCGACGGGTTGCACGACGAAACGTTGCATTCTTTCCGCAATTCCACTGGTAGTGACAAACAGCGTTGCACAGATTCCCAACCGGCCGGAAAAACTCTCCTTCCCACCGCTCGTTTACGAACCGCCGTCGCCGGAAACATTCCGCGTCCAGCTCAAATCCGGTCCGGTGGCCTACGTGGTGCCCGATCGCGAACTGCCGCTCGTGAACATTTCGGTCCTCGTCCGCACCGGCGATTACCTCGACCCGGTGGGCAAGGAGGGTCTTGCCAATCTCACCGGCTACCTGCTCGCGCGCGGCGGAACAAAATCAAAAACGGCGGAGGAGCTGGAAGAACGGCTCGCCTTTCTCGCCGCGGACCTCAACTCCGGCATTAGTGACGCGCAAGGTGGTGTGGGCCTCAATCTGCTTGCCAAGGACCTCGACGAAGGCCTCGCGATTTTGCGCGAAGTGCTCACCGTGCCGCGCTTTCAGGACGACAAGCTCGCGCTCCGCAAACAGCAGATGATCCAGTTCATGCAGCAGCGCAACGATGATTCGTCCGCCATCGAAGGCCGTGAAGCCAACTTGCTGGCCTACGGAGAAAACTTTTACAATAACCGCTTTTCCACCAAACAATCCGTCGAATCGGCCACACACGCCGACCTCGAAGCGTTTCACCGCAAATGGTTCGCCCCGGCGAATTTCATCGTCGCGGTCAACGGCGATTTCGACCGCGTTGAAATGACCGCCAAATTGGAAAAACTTTTTGCCGACTGGCCGTTCAAAGGCGAAACCCCGCCGCCGGTTCCGACGAACACGACCTTTGCTTCAACGGGCGTTTACCTCGTGGACAAGGACGTGAACCAGGGTCGCGTCTCCATGATGCTGCCCGGCATCATGCGCGACAACCCGGACTACTTTGCTGTCATCATCATGAATGACATCCTCGGCGGCGGCGGGTTTACGTCGCGCATCATGAACCGCGTGCGCTCGGACGAGGGGCTGGCGTATTCGGCGTTCTCGGCATTTCCCGGTGGCGTTTATTATCCGCTCACCTTCTCGGCGGGTTTTCAATCCAAGTCGCGCACGGTTGCCTACGCGGCTTCGATCGTGCTGGAGGAAATCAAACGCATCACCGCCGAACCGGTGAGCGACGAGGAATTGAACAACTCCAAGCGCGGCTACATTGACCGCTTCCCGCGCTCGTTCGCAACAAAGGGGCAAGTTGCCGGCACGTTCGCGCAGGACGAATTCACCGGCCGCTACGCGCAAGACCCGCAGTTCTGGAAAAGCTTCCGGTCAAGACTCGGGGCGGTCACTAGGGACGACGTGCAACGCGTCGCCAAAAAATATCTGACACCGGAAAAACTCGTGATCCTCACCGTCGGCCAGAAGGGCGAAATCCTCCTGGGCCATCCGGATCATCCGGTGAAGCTCACGGATTTGGTTGGAGGGAAGTTCACCGAGCTGCCGTTGCGCGATCCGTTGACGATGAAGCCGCTGCCGGCCAAATAGAACTCAAGGTGCGACGGGCAGTCCAAACGCTCCGCGAGATTCGAGGATGCCGGGCAAACGCGCCAGCGTCTGGAGTGCGGTGGCTTTAGCACCGCTTTGAGGACGGAAGTGCAACAAGGTAGGGCGCGTCAGTCCTCTGCGCGCCGGGCGTCTGCTGACCAAAGACGGCGCGCACGGAGTGACGCGCCCTACCAACCACCTGGTGCATTTTTCAACGCCAAGGCGCCAAGACGCCAAGGCGCAGGGAAAACTGGAGAGCTTCTTTGCATTGCCGCGCCGCTTGTCTCGCCAAAGTCTGACGAAGGCGGATGGCGACTTGGCGGTAAAATTTGTCGCGGGTGGGGCGTGATGCGCCAGTCTTGCCAGACCCCGCCAATTAGGATATTCTCAATACATGAGCACACAGGAAATTTTGGTCGAAGAGATCAAGCGTCAACCCGAACCGGTGCTGCGCGAAGTCCTGCATTACATGAAATTTCTTGAGCGGCAGCGCGCGGAGGAACAATGGGCCGACGTGCTGCCCTCGCGCGAAGTGGAGCAGGAAGTTCTCGACATCCTCGACGCCAAATGAGTCCCCGCCACGGAGAGGTCTGGCTCGTGGACATGGGCATGGCGGCCAAGACCCGTCCTGGTGTGGTGCTCATCGCCGACAATCTGAACGCGCCCCGCTCGCTGATCATCCACATTCCCATCACCAGGCAGAATCGCGGGAGCGACCTGGAAGTGCCGCTCGGACATCTGGCGTTTCTCGACAAGGAATCCGTCGCCAACGTGCAAGCCATCGGCTCGCTGCCGTCGGTTCGGTTTGAAAAACGTCTGGGCGTTCTACCCGCTGCCGACTTGGAAGCCGTGAAGCAGGCGCTCGCGAAAGCCTGTGCCTTGTAGCAATCCCCGATTTAACGCCAAGGCGCAGGGAAAACTGGAGAGCTTCTTTGCAGTGCTATCTCCAAACATCGTCACATCTTGCGAAGATTTTTCCGGTCGCAAGTTGCAAGTTACAGATTGGAAGTCGCTTGGCGCAGGTCGGACCGACCTGCAACTTTCAACCTGCAACCTGTACCGTCTTGTTCCAAACATCATCTTTGGTTGCGGCGTCAGCCGCGCTATGTTTCCGTGCCTTGTCGCGTTGGCGTCAAAAATTTGTCGCGGGCGGGGCGTCTGGCAAAGGGAAGACTAAACTAATTTGGCAGTTTAACTTCTTCGCGAACTACAAGAGAAAGCAAAAGCAGAGGAGAGTCTGTGTCTCGCGTGAGTAATTCTGGGTCAGCCCGGTATTTGTTGAGGACGTGTTGCACGAACCCCCACGGATTAAGGCAAATGACTTGTTCTCCCTTATTCGTGATGCCATATGTTGGAAGAGGAGGATGTTTGATATGCAAGCTGACTTTTGGGAGACCCCATTGCTTTTGTGGCTCTCGTGCCTTTTTGGAGTCTTCAAAAAACATTCCTCTGTGTAGCAAACCGTCTCGAAAGACGTTCCAAAACATTGCGGCCTTTAATGAATCATTTAAGCCAGTATCGTCAGCAAGACACTTCCAATGGTCAGTTCCGTTAGGCTGTGCCGCGCGGACTGAATCCAAGAAACGTTCGTAAAGTGGGAAGACGGCCATCAACGCGATGACAGCACCGTTGCCCGCTGGAATTTGCCCGCCGTGTTCTATTACGCATAGCGGCTGGTCGAACCATCGTTGGCGGAGATATTCAGGGTCTCTGATTTCTACTTTGTTCATGGACAATTTTGAATTCTAAAATGTCGAGCGGTGTCATAGACCGAATGTCAGAAATATAACCGCTGTTGCAACGGCAATTACAGCCAAGACAACCCACAACCAAACAAGATTTGCTTTTGGTTCTTTAGCAGACTTTGGTGAGACAGTTTCTGGCGCTGCAATTCTCGTTTCCAGAGTTCTTGCTTCAACAAGAACTGACGCTTGATTTTCCACGGTAGGTTTTGGGGCTGGCTTTGGTTTGGCTGCTTTGATGGAATCCGCAACCCTGGAATAATCTAGGTCGCTAAAAACTTTCTTCATTCCCTTCATCAAGCCTTCCGCTTCTTGAGGCTTATCTTCCTTGCAAAGAGCCTGCGCCATCTCCAATTTTGACTTCTGCTCCTCGAACAGTTTCACGAGATTGGCGCAGTTCGTCATTTTTTTCTGGAATTCTGCGTGAATCGCCTTTTGTAACGGCCCACGGCCGTTTACGAAGGCATAAAGGTTAGTTAGGTGTAAACGCACCGGCTGCTGCCTCAAAAGTATTGAGTCCGGACGGTTGTATAACAGAAACGCAACGAGGTCCTCGTGAAAGCTAGGCACTCCGTCCGGGCCGACAATCGCGAGCGATTGGAATTGTTCCAGCAGACGTCGTTGAATGGCGGGCAGGTCAAGCTTTGCCTTTTCTACGCTCTCTTTCCGAGCGACCACTTGACTGTGAGAAACCGAGCCTCTGGTCTCACCTGATGGCCCATCGCCGACTGTCATCATCGAATCGTGGTCCTTATAGATGTTCTGCACTACGTTTTCAACGACCAGAATTTGAGACTTAACGAACTCCGACGGTTTGTGTGGTACATCCTTAGAAGCAGATTTTTGTTCAATCAATTCCTCAAGCTCATCGCGGAACTGCCGCAATGCTTGCATATCTGAAAGCTCGGTGAGTTCGCCGCTCACCGTTGCCAACATTGTCCCTTTTGCTTCGAGAATTGCTAGTTTCCTTCACGGGTGTCCGGTTAAGTCTCTGATCAGTGTTTGCTAAAATTTATTTCTGAA
>CAYIOH010000397.1:0-4447 GCA_964364975.1 uncultured Bifidobacteriaceae bacterium | reverse complement strand
CCTTGGGATCACAACCCCAAAATCGCCCCAAAGACTGGTCGGCCCAGATGCCGCCGAGCACGGTGCCGGTGAAGCTGAATAGCGTGGCAAAACAAACAATGGCATAGACCATTTTGGTTAGCGCCTTGCCGAGGTCGAGATCATCCGTTTTCGTTGGCGCGCCGCCAGCACCGACGTTCGTTGAAAGCAGAGGCGTGAACAATCCCAAGACGATGTAAGCCATCGCCAGCGTCCCGGCCACAAACGTCGAGGAGTAACCGAGCGTTATGACGACGACGTGGGTGGCGAGCCAAAAATTCGTGTCGAGCACCGCGCGCATCATTTCCATCGTGTCGCCGCCCAGCGCCAGATTGTGAGCAATCAACAGCGTGACGAAACCAGCCAACCCAGCGACCGCGCTGCCCAGACCCACCTTGTAAATCCGCTCCAGCACCAAGCCCAACACACACGCTCCCCAACCGATGAAGATGGCGGACGAGTAAAGGTTTGTCACTGGTGGTCGGCCTTCGAGCGCCATGCGATAGATGAGTCCGAAGGTGTGAACGACAAAAGCCAGCGCGATCAAATAAAATGCCGAGCGCCGGAGCGATTCGGACAAGTTCGGCCATGCGCCGAAGGTCAACAACGCGCCGCCGGCAAGAACCAAGGCGCAGATGTAGATGATCGTAGCGTGCAGAAAGGATTTCACCTGGTTGTAATAGAATTCCGACCGCCCTTTGGCTGCCTCCTTCGAAAACTTCGGCGCCAGCCACTCTTTGTAGCCCGCCACGGCGCTGTTGAATTCCGCGGCGTCACCCTGCGCGTAGGCGGTGGCCATGCGCGCGAAGAAATTCACGGCGGGATGAACCTCCCCAGTCTGGATGGATCCCATCAAACTGGTGCCCACGTTCAACCATGAATTCCGGTCCGTCTCCGGGTTCATCGGCGGAATGGCGAGCGGATAAGCAAAGCCGGCCAGCGCGTCGAACTTCTGCGCGATCCGGGCGAACTTTTGCAGCGCCTCCGGATCGGGTTTTTCCCCGGCCCGCTCGGCACGAAACGCGGCCACGCCCGTTGACAAAGACGCATGATAGTCGGCCACCAGCTTCGCGAAGTCCGGCGTCTCCTCAGGCTGGATGCTGTTCTTGAGCCGCCGATAGAGCAACACGGCGTTGGCAAGTTTGAGGACCTGCTTCTGGTAGGTGGTGCGCTGCGCATCCTCGACTTCGCCGGCTTTGCGGCCTTGTTTTCCCACTTCGCCGATCACGGATTCGATTTCCGTGAACGTGTAGTAACGCAGGCCGGATCGCTCGACGCCTTTTTCGCCCAGTTTAAGCTCGCTGATCAAGTCGGGATGGTGAATCAAAAAAATCGGACGCGTGTCGGCGACAGCGGGTTTGAAGAAAACTTCCAACAACCACTCGGTGGACCTGAGTTTCCTGGGATGATGCCAGAATTTCCATGACGGCACTTCCTCCAACGGCACGTCGCCGGTGCTGCGAATCTGCAACAACGCGTTGCGCGCGACGGAGTCAAACGGCTGGATGCGCCCGTTGAGCAGGACGGGCAGACGGCCGAATTCGCGGGCGTGGAACTCGCCGTCCTTTTTTGGCAGCATCACGACCACGATTTCCGTGGCGAACAGCGCGAGAAAAAACCAGGGCAGGGTCTTGAACAGGATTTTCATGGGTTCCTCCGTTTTCGGGCAAAAGCAAACAGGTGGGTGAGAAATTGGACGGTCATCCCGGCGGCCACGAGGACGCACGAAAAATACGGCGTGAGCCAGCTCGGATTGCGGACGACTTGCAGGACCGTGCCCTGGTTGTCCCGATCAAAACTTGCCTGGTAATACGTCTCGCCGCCGTAGCGCAGCGGGTTGTTCATGTAGATCAACACTTCACGGTTTTCCCCGGTATCGGGCTGCTGCAGGCGCACACGGCTGGAAAAATTCTTCGGAATCTCCGTGCCAGGATACTTGTCATGCTTGAACTCGATCAGGTGCATGCTGAACGGCTTGTAATGACGCTCCGGTCGCAACAGCAACTGGTAGGTCCGGCCATTGTGCGTCAGGTCCTGCGGACGATTGAGAAAGGCGGACACGAGGTAGGTGCCCAGCGAGCCTTGCGGGACGACCAGTTCCACAATCCCGGATGGCATGTCGCGTTTTTCCATCACCGTTTCGTGCGGCAGCTCGCGCCACCAGATGCCGGCGCCAATTCCGGCAGTGGTTTTAACCGCTTGATAATTCGGGTCGGCCTTCTCGACGAGCGATGAGTTGCCGTAAAAGGTTTTCACCCGGAGGGTGAACGGCAATTCCGCATGGCTGAGGTCGCCGCCTTTGAGCAGCCGGTGGCCGGCAATCGCCACGACCTTGTCCGAAGCCGTGTCGGTGGTGTCCACGATGGCGAGTTCAAAGCTTCGGTCGGCTTCGGAATAATTCTTCGTGCCGCCGTTGCGGATGTGCATGGTGCTCTCGGTGGACAGATAATCCGTGAGCAATTGGCCGACGAGCAGCAACACGACGCCCAGGTGAATCATGGCGATACCGATCCTCCGTTTCTCCGGCCGATAATAGCGTGTGTGCGCCGCCAGCAAATTGATCAGCAGCAGGCCGCCAATCATATAGCCGCCGGGAAAAATGGGAATTTTGAAGCCCGAACCTCCCGGCTGCCAGAAGATAAAGAAGCTGCGGAAGAATTCGTTCTGCGCCTTGTAAAGTCCCAGATTGACCTGCGCCAGCGTGCCCCAGAACACCAGCACCAGCCCCAACGCCAGCAATGCCACGGTCAGCCGCAGCGACGTAAAAATCTTAATCATTCGGTCGAGCATGTCAGTATTTCACAGTTTGGACGAACTTGGTGAATGAGTCCTTCTGGCCCTCAACCACTTTCGCGTCGCCCATGAGTTTGTAAAACCAGGTCTGTCCGGACTGCGTCATCATCGCGCCGACGAGCGAGGCGGGTTGGCCGCTGCGCGCGTCCGTGCCGTTAATTTCAACGATGGTGGCCTGGCCGGCGGAAGTCTCAATCGTCTTCACCGTTCTCGCCAGTTCGTCGGCCGAAACTTCATTCAATCCAAGCTGCTTGCGCCACCGATTGACATTTGCCGCCAGACCGCCGCCGTCGCCGGCAGAAGTGCTCACGTTCACCGCCGCCGTCGGGCCGCTCTCGCCACCTCCTCCGATCATGAACTTCGCCACGAGAAATTGTCCGCCCGGAATTTCCTTCCAGTCCGATGGCGTCTGCCAGTTCGGCTTGCCCTCGCTCGAAATCGCCGGCCCTGCAGAGGCGGGCGGTATTCCGTCAATCGGTGGATGAGATGGCGGCAAGCCTGCCGAAGCTTCCGTTGACGAGAATTGAAACGAACTGAGGAGTTCGATAAACGCGGGCTTTTGCTGCGCGACCAACTGGTCATCGCCGGTCATTTTGAAAAACCACGCCGTGCCTTCGCGGTGCTGGATTACTCCCAGAATTCTGGTTGGCTCGCCGCTGCTGGCGTTTATGCCGGCGACATCATGGAGTTCGGCAGGTTTGCCGCCAACCTCAACACGCTGTGCGGCCTTCTGCAATTCTTCCGCCGTCACGGGCGGCAGTCCAACTTGACTGCGCCAGCGGTTGACATTCGCGGCATCTCCACCCGCCAGGCCGGGCAGGGGAATGACGCTCACGTCCGCCTGCTTGCCGTCGTTGCCTTTGATGCTGAACGAGGCCACGCGCATTTCGCCGGGCTTGACCTCGCTCCAGCCTTCGGGCGTTTTCCAGGTCAAACCGGATTTTGCCGGCATTGCCGAAATGTCCGGATGGCCGGCCGGCATATTCCCATCCGCGCGCGGGGGCGGAGTTTCTTTGGGAATGTGATAAACCTTGATCTCGTCGCGACCGCAACCGGTCAGCGCCAACGCCGCCAACAAGGCCGGTCCCATGATCCGGCTCAAATATGAAAACGATTTTTTAGAGTGCATGTTTGTTTGGTCCTGACCGCCGCCTGGGTCCAACTTCACCCGCCGGCAAGGACGACTGAACCGGTAAGTCAATCGGGGTTTCTTGCTCAACCCACGGCCATGCCAAGCAGGAATTCGATGTTGCTCCGGTTCTTCTTCAGCTTGCCGAGCAGCAACTCCATTGCCTCGACGCACGGCACGCCTGTCAACGCCCGGCGCAGCAGGACGATTTTGCTGAGTTCGTCCGGGTGGTAGAGGAGTTCCTCTTTGCGCGTGCCGGAACGTTCGATGTTGATGGACGGGAAAATGCGGCGGTCCACCAAAGCCCGGTCGAGATGGACTTCCATGTTGCCCGTGCCCTTGAACTCTTCAAAGATGACTTCATCCATGCGCGACCCGGTGTCCACCAGCGCGGTGGCGATGATGGAAAGCGAACCGCCCTCCTCGATGTTGCGCGCCGCGCCGAAAAAGCGCTTGGGCTTGTGTAGCGCGTTGGCGTCCACGCCGCCGGAGAGAATCTTGCCAGAG
>CAYIOH010000396.1:0-4451 GCA_964364975.1 uncultured Bifidobacteriaceae bacterium | reverse complement strand
CTTATCAGCGCGCGCACGCTGAAGCGCGGGGCGTGTCGATCATCGAAGACACTCCTTTTTGGGAAGCGTCCTTGGGCCAGTTCCCGGAAATCACGCCGCCGGAAATCCGCACCCTCGCGCCGTGGGTGCCGGAAGAAGTGGCTGAGGCCGGGGCGGGAGTGCAACAAGGCATTGTGCGCAGCGCAAACTTCTTCCTGACCCCGTTGGGCGTAGCCACGCTCGGCATGGGCGCATTGCCGAAAACAGCGCAGCGCCTTGTGGCGGGCGCGTTCGCGGTGGACATGGCCACCCAGACACCCGAACTGCTCGCTGAATTGCAGCGCGCCGTCAAGGAACGTGACGTCGAGGGTGTCGCGCGAGCGGTAGCTTCCACCAGCCTCAATACGCTGTTCGCGACCGGAGCGGCCCGTCACGCGCTCGGTTACGGAGGACCGCCTACTCCGGGATTGATCGTGGGTCGCGCGATGCGCAAAGCGATTCGCGACCCGGGATTGAACGCCGCCTTGCGTGAATTAGCTGCCGAACAAGCGCGCCAAGGATTCGATCCGGCACGCGCCCAGCAATTCGCGCCCGAAGGCACGCGCCCACCGCTGGCCCCGTTCATTCTCGATCCCGCCGCCAAGGAACTTGCCCCACAGACCGCCGCGACGGTGGAAGCGGTTGCCAAGGCGACAGAGCCGGTGGCAAAGCCTGCGGAACCTGAACTTGCCGCACCCAAACCTCCCACGTCCCCGGCTCCGGGAAAGGTAGGTGAAACGACTACGGAGCCGGGGGCACCGATTGAACTCACCCCGGCCAAGCCTGCCGGGGCGGAGGGAAAGGTGTTCGTTGTCGTAACGTCCAGCCATCGTCAGGTTCAAAAACTGGACAGGACATTTGGCAAGTCCGCAAACGGAGGTTATCCGGTTTCGATGGATAGCAAGACCCGCGCTTGGGAAATTCCTGATACACCGGAGAATCGCACCGCCGCTTCAAAAGCAGGGTTTGCAATTCGACCATCCGACACAAAGCGCGCTAACCAAAGGCACGAGCGTATAGCGAAAATGGTTGAGGAAACCACGTCCTCATCCAAGGATTACTCCATAGGAGAACCAACAACTGTCGAGCGATCTTATGGTGTTGATGCGACAGTTCATAAGTGGCCAGGATACAAAATTACCATCGCGGCCAAACCTAATCTGGAACTTTCTGTTTACAAAGCAAAGTCTGGCTGGATCGTAAACGCCGATGGATTATCAATCGGAAAATCTCGCAAAGGTGTTGGCTCAATCGGCTTCGACACACCACAAGAGGCGGTTGAGAATTATCTGAAAACCATTGAACCTACCCCACCCGCCAAGCCTGCGGGCGCGGAGACGGGGGCGGAAAAACCACCCAGCCAGACCGAAGAATGGGCGAGTGCCACGGAGGACACTATGCCCTTGGAATCAGAGTCCGGCCCCGTGGGCCAAAAACCAACCCAGGCAACATCTGGGATTCAAGAATTCCATGCTGGTCTTCCTCTGCCAACCTTTCCGACGCGGAAGATGGCTCCGCTGGACATGGCCACCACCCGGCACAGCGCCAAGTTGCAAAAATCTGAAGGCGAAGCGCGCCGGGCACAAAAGGAGATCAAGTCCGTGGCGCGGACTGACCGTCGGCAGGCAGCTATCGCAATCTGGCTCGAAGCGGGTGGTGATGCAGCCACCCTGAAGTCTTGGGCCGCTGCCGCCAAGGGCAAGGAATTCAAACAAGCGACGGTTGACGCCCAAGGATTGTCCGCGTCGGAAATCGCCTTGGCCGGACGGGTTCGCAAGACCTATGATATCCTTCACCTGCGCGGCGTGGCGCACGACGTTCTCAAATCGTTCCAGGACAATTATGTGACGCACGTCTGGAAAACGCCCAAGTCATCCCGTGGTTTCGGCGGCATTGTTCTGAAGCAGAATTTTCGCTTTGCCAAGGCGCGCACCTTCGCAACTTTCTTGGAAGGCGATCAGGCTGGATTCGAACCCAAGACGCTCGCTGTGGGGAAACTGCTTCCTGCTTACATCAAGGAAATGGACCGGGTTATTGCCGCCCGGCAGTTCGTGCGCGATATGGCTGGGCAACTGGCCTCGGACGGGCGTCCGTTGGTTTTACCGCGCGGCACAGCCAGACAAGTGGAAGGCGGCGCGGGAAAAACTCTCTTAGTATTTCCGCGCTCAATCAAGAATATAAAGGATGCGGCCGGCCAGATTGAACAGCGTGATTATCGCACGATGGAAAATCAGCCGGCTTTGCACGATTGGCGCTGGGTGGCGAAAGATGCGGAAGGCAATCCGGTGTTTTTGCAGGCGGATTTGTCGTTGCATCCGGAAGCGCACAAACGCATCCGCGCCATGCTGGGCGTGTCTGCTTTCAAGGAATGGTACAGCGAAGAAGCTGTTGGGATGGCGAAGATTCCACGGGTGATCGCGCGCGCCTTGGACTTCGCCCAGGGTGAAATGAAACGGTCCATGTTTGGGTTGCTGGCGCCTTTCCATCAAGTGCAGGAAGGCACGCACGCCATTGGCCACACCGTCAATCCGTTTTTCAATGTTCCCAAGATCGACTTGCGCCAGCCGGCACAATTCGATGCCGCAGCGCATGGATTGATGTTGCTGCCCGACCGGGCGAGCAGTGCCAGTTACCTTGAAGGAGTGGGAACGCAGGCCTCACTGTTGTCCCGTGGCTTGCGCCAGGCGACGCGGGTGGGCGAGGCGCTGGCGGATGTGATCGACGGCTATCAGGATTATTTGTTCCACCAATACATTCCCGGCCTCAAATTCAAGACGTATGAAGCCATTCTGGGTCGCAACCGAAAACTTTACACCCAAGAACTCGCCTCGACAAAAGTCAGTGACGCGGACTTGAAACTGTTGTCGGCCCAACAAGCGAACGCCGCCTATGGTCATTTGAACTATGCTTTGTTGGACCGTAATCCGACGATTCAGCACCTGTTGCGCTTGGGACTGCTGGCCCCAGACTTTCTGGAAGCTCGCGCGCGCTTTGCCGGACAGGCGTTCCAGGGGCTGCGTTCCAAGCCGGGAGTAGAACAGTTGCGGGCGATTGCAGTCCTGGCGGCCGCCCAGGCTGGTTCGGCGTTGGTTCTGTCTCAATTGCTCGGTGTTCCCTACGATCCCGAACATCCTTTCGAGTTGGTGTACAAGGGGCGTCGTTATGCCATGCGCAGCGTGCCGGAAGACTTGTTCTCGCTCGTCAAAGATAGCCGCCAGTTTCTTTATTCTCGTGTCAATCCATTGATTGTGAAAGGCGCGATCCAATCTCTTACCGGTTTGAACTATCGCGGCGAGAAAGTGGATTTCAACGAGACTGCGGCTGAACTTTTGGCCGGGTACATTCCTATCACGGCCCGGCCCATTCCAGGGTTGCGTGAGCTGACGAAAACCAGCCGCAACAACCCGGTATCGCCTTTGGAACAACTGGCGGGTTCCTTGGGTTTGCGCATTTCACGATACAGCCCGATCTCGGAAACCTACCGGCTGGCTGGTCAATGGATGGAAAAACAGGGTCTGGAAAAAGATCGCGGCTCGTACCCGGTCAGCAAGTACCAACCACTTCGCTATGCGTTGGAGGACAATGATCCTGAACGCGCTGGCGAGGCCATCGCTGAATTGCGCAAGACGATGACCTTGGCCCAGATCAACTCAGGATTCAGAGAGAGCGTCCGGCATCCTTTCACGGGCACTCGAAAGACCGAGGCTGCTTTTGCAGCCTCTCTGTCTGGCTACGACCGCAAAATGTACGAATTGGCTGTGCAACGCCGGACGGATATTCTAAACCGTTACCTGCTGCTCAAATTCGACACAAAACCTTGAAAAATATATGCCCCTCACTTCCAAAGGCACTCGGATCATGTCCAGTATGAAATCCCAGTACGGCCCGGCCAAGGGCGAACGTGTCTTTTACGCCAGTCGGAACGCCGGACGCATCACCGGCGTCGAACGCAAACGCAGCCATTACCCCGGCGCCTCCATGCACGACAGCGCCTTGCACGCACATCAAGCCCGGCACGGCATTGAAATGCAGTCGCTACCCAAGATGCGCCAGAAGATGTCAGAACTGATGCAGCGCTCGATGGGCCGTTGATATGGCCAAAGGATCAGCCGCCAGCGCCGTCACCGACCAACTCAAGCCGTTCGTGTTGCGTGTCGGCCCGGAGCACCGGCAGCGTTGGTGGGGCTGCGACTGGTCGCAGAGCATCAAGAAACGCGGCGTCCCGCCGTCCCTGTTCGATTGTGAACTGGGCGCGGCTCTCAACGACATGGGCGCTGACCGCGGCGGGAAAGGCCGGTTTGAACACACCAAGACTCTCGCGCGCTGGCTGGCCCCGACCTACGACTGGCATGAATGGACAGACCAACGGTTTCGCGGCCTGTGTGATCTCGACGGCAAACCGCGCTCGGTCCCGCGCTGGCATCTCTGGGCGG
>CAYIOH010000395.1:0-4462 GCA_964364975.1 uncultured Bifidobacteriaceae bacterium | reverse complement strand
GCTGGCCGGCGATTCCCTACGACGGCCAATTGCTCGTCTCGCACCAGGACGCGCTCTTGCTCGGCGGCAAGGTGCAAGCGCCGCCCGGCTACGCCGATCACGTCGCGTTTGTTTTTCCGAACCAATGCCAGCGTTGCGGCACGAAGCTGTGCGTCGAGGTCTGTTCCGGCCAGGCCATCACGCCCGGCGAAAACGGCGTGCCGAATTTCGACCGCGAGAAATGCGTTCACTGCGGCGCGTGCCTGTGGAACTGCGCCTCCGCCTCGCCGGAAAACCCGGAGCGCATGGCCGTCGCCTTCCGCGCCGGCACCGGCGGATTGCACTCGGCGGAGAACTGAACAAGGGGTTCGACCGGAAGTGGCGGTCAGAATGGGGACGTAGCGCAGAGTGGCACTCTGCTGTATCGCGGATTGGTAATCCGCTGAACGGAGAAGACTTGGGCGGTCGGAGCGAGTTTCACGCCCTGCCGAATGCCATTCGGCGACACGGCAGATTGCCAATCTGCGCTACGAGTGACCGCCACTTCCAGTCATACCCCTGAACAAGGGGGGGGCTTGCGAGACCGCTCGCGCGATGGTAGCGTTTCGCCGATGAAGAGCCAGCCGATCAACCGAATCCGCAAACGATTCCGCCGCGAATGGCTCCTGATCGCGATCGAGGAGATGGATCGCGCCACGACCACCCCAAAGCGGGGCCGGTTGTTGGCGCACCATGCCAGCCGCGAACGGATTCACGAGGCGATGCTGCGCCATAAAGGGCTGGCGCTGATTACCCACTCCGATGATCGGCTGCCCGCCGGCTATGCCGTCGCCTTCTGACCATGCCGGCAGCACGCGCGACCCCCAGCCCCGAATTGCTGATCGCCCACGCGCTGTTTGGCGGCCCGCGCGACCGCAAAGTCGTCCGCTTGCTCGTGGATACAGGGGCGACGGTGACCATCCTGCCGCCGCAGGTCGGTTGGCCATTGGTTGTGACCCTGCCAAAGCCAGGCGCCGGATCGCGATTATCACCGCCAGTGGCCTCGAATATCTTCCGCTGGTGACGGTCCCGCGGGTGGAAGCGCTCGGCTGCAGCGTCCGTAACCTCACGGTGGCCTGCCACGATCTGCCGCCGCAGAGCACCGTGGATGGATTGCTGGGTCTGGATTTCCTGAGCCGGGTGCCTGCCTTTCGGAAATTTCGCGCCGCGTTGCACTTGCTGCGCTAAAGTCAGCGCAGGACACAGAACTGCGCGTTGAGGTGTGTTCCGGCCAGGCCATCACACCCGGCGAAAACGGCGTGCCGAATTTCGACCGCGAGAAATGCGTCCACTGCGGCGCGTGCCTATGGAACTGCGCCTCTGCCTCGCCGGAAAATCCGGAACGAATGGCCGTCGCCTTCCGCGCGGGAACGGGCGGCTTGCACTCGGCGGAGAACTGACCATTTCGGCGAGCAGATACATCCGAAAGCGGTCCTAACATCTGGTCATTTGCCGTCTGCCGTTCTCAATTCCAATGTCCCCAAATCCACGGGATTGTCGGCCGGGCTTTCTGTGGCCTCTGGCACCGTAACCTCCGTGTTTAATGAGCCCACCCTTTGGCCTTCAAAGGGAAATCTGCTGGGACCAACCGACTGCGGTTTGAACTCCCTGACTTCGATCTTTAAGTCGTATGATCCTGGAGGAATGTCCGGCATCAGAAACGATCCGTCTGGTTTACACGGTGCCGCGTAATTGCGCTGAGCCTGTTGAATCGCGCGGCCATTTTCGGAAGTCCAGAACGTACGATCCGCAGTGCCGTGAGCTCGTACCGCATCGATAAACTCGTCCGTGGATGAGAAGTCCTCCCGGTTCGGCCGTGGGCCTGGCGCGCCCGGCAGCTTCAGCGAAAGCTCGACAACCACTTTCTGCCAGTCAATGGAGTTCGTCATGCCCCGCAAAACCGCCCGGCCGACGACCGACCTGCCCGCGCCTCCCAATTCAACCCGGGTCACGGTATCCGCGGCGACGACGATTCGCCGCTTTTGTGTTTCACGGATCGTGCCCGTTTGGTTGTCCGGAATAGTCAAGCGCTGGCAGATTATTCGTTCACCCGGAGGGACCTTTTCGAAAACAAAACCCCCGTCGGCGTCCGTCGTCGCTTCCAACCACAAACAGAGCGCCGGGAACTCGCGACCGTTTTCACCGTAGCGGTAGTGGACATTCCCCAGGGAAACCTCATCTCCTCCAGCCGGACGATTGCCGATATGCAGCCTGCCCTCAACCCTTCCCCATGGCTGGAGTTGAATTCTCCCCGCGAACGCCGCCATCGCCAGCTCGGCATATCCCAGGTCGTGGATCGCGATCAGCCCCCGGGCCAGCAGTTTGGGCGCGAACGAAAACCTGCCCAACTCATCCGTCTGGACGCGGTTTTCAGTGGTGATGCCGGGCTCCTTCCGGAATTGGCCGGGTTTGTCCATGTAAACGCCGCCCCTCGCCTCATACAGAAACACCGTCGCGTTCTGGGCCGGTTCTCCGTTCGGCATTACCACGACTCCTGATGGCCCCGATCCCTTGGTGAGCTTGAACTCCAGCGACTGGTTTCCGTCCTTCACGAAGAGGTTCGTCGAGGCAACTGGCAGATAGCCGTCCTTTTGAATCTGAATCTGGTAAGCTGGGAAGAAGCACGGCGAACCCAGGGACAGGCTGAACCTCCCGTCTTTTCCGTCAGCCCCGAAGGAGAACTCGGGCGCTGAATCCGGGATGCGGATTTCGCCTATCAGCACCTTGAACTCGTCCAGCGGCTGTCCGGTTGCCTCATCCACGGCGGTTCCGGTTATTCTGGCAGTTGGGGAGGCAGTCGCGGTTCCTTTGCGTGACAACTTTATCTCGTGCTCGGTCCCATCGGCCTTAAGCAGCCTCCCGCGCGACCAGTTGAATCCCTCCGCCTCGAACCAGTAAAGCAACGGTTCGTCCGGCGCGGAGTGCCACTCAAACCGGCCCTGCTCGTCGGTTCTCACCGACCATTCGATTTTTCGCAAACCTTGGTTGTCCCAGTCCGTCTGCGCTACCGCGTTGGTGATCGGGGTTCCGTTTTCGTCAACCACACGGCCTCGCAAGATGTGGCCGGCGGCGAGATTGAATTTCAACTCAACGTCACCATCTGAGACGTTGGTCTCCAGAACGGCGGGAGAGAAGCCTTCGGCTTGCACAGCCAGTTCCAGCTCTCCAGGCCGAAGATGGTTAAGCTCGAACCTCCCGGAATGGTCTGTCTTTGCGGACAGCTTGGGTTCCTGCCGATTATGGATCTGACGAACGGCTGCTCCGGCAATTGGTTGCCCATTCAAATCCTCCACGCTGCCAGCCACCCTCACCCCTCGCTGGATCACCAGCACGGTGTTCACTGCTTCCGGTGTATTCACCGGAATATTCGTCGGCGTCGCGGCAAAGTCTGAATGACTCAGCACTACATGGATGGTTTCATAGTTCGCGGGGATCATATCGCACGACCAGTATCCGCCTGCGTCTGTGTGTTGTACCGTGTCCGGGCCGAATTGGATGTTTTCGCTTTTGGCCACGTCAATTCCCGGTCCATCGAACTCGATTCTGGCATGGGCGACGGGCTGTTGCGCTTCGTCAACCACCATGCCGCCAACCACCGTGCCGGCCTCCACTTTCATGCGATAGCTGGCGGGCAACTCAGGGACAGACGAGCGCCAACCCACTACCTTGGGCACGTGCCCTTCTGACGTAACAAAGACATTCATGCCGGCGTAGGGCTTCTGTGGAAGCTCGATCTGCGCGGTGCCATTCGCTTCGGTTACCAGTTTCACCCCTTTCATCTTCCCACCTTCCCGGAAGTAGTTGACGCCGAGTTTTGCGTTCCATAGCGGCGCGCCGGTCTGGGCATCCACCACTTGGAAACTCATAGACGGAACCGGAGTGTTGGTCGCATCGGCGGGCAAGGACACAGCGGATGGCGTGGGATCCAAAACTTCAGGCTGGCTTTCGACTGATGCCACGCTTGCTGGCAATGGCGATTGCGGCGAACTTCCGCCCATATGAGTTCCCCAATAGAGGCTGATGCCCAATACCACCACCAGGGCGGCTCCCGGCAGAGCGACCATTTTCCATTTCGCCATGACAGACCGGAAGAAGAAGAGTCCTCCGCTGTTTGCCACTGCGCTGCCGAGGACTGTTCCCACAATGCCGGTCGCAAGGCCGGCCGGAGCCGCTGCAACCACTTTCGTCCCCAGGATCGTTGCCAGACCCGCCGCCGAGAACGTCAAGCCCCGACTCCGGAGCACGCCGTGCAGCTTCTCCAAAGCGCGGTTCACCCGCATCCGTGCCGCGTCTTCGCTGCTCCCCAAGCTCACGCCCACGGAGCGGAAATCGGATTGCTCGAAGAAACGGAGCATGATGGCCATGCGATCCTCGGCCCCCAGCTCGTTGATGGCTTCGTCGAGCACGGGAAGAATTTGCGAGAGATTGGCTTCGGAGTGGTCCT
>CAYIOH010000394.1:0-4466 GCA_964364975.1 uncultured Bifidobacteriaceae bacterium | reverse complement strand
CCCACAACCGCAACGTATTGTCCCACGCCCACGACAGCAGCCGCCCATCGCTTAAAGCCAGCGCGCCTTCGACCATACTGGTGTGCCCTTCCAGCACCGCTTGACACGGATTCTTCTGGGCGTGCGCTAGCCTCGGGACACGGCGCAGCCAGAGCCAGTCGCCGCGATTCTCTTTCAACCACTGCTCGGCGGCAGTTGTGAGCGGGCTGTCGTCAGCGTGCTCGACGGCGAGCTGCAACAGAATCTTGTGCGCCGGCCATTCTTCATTTCCACGTCTAAGGATGTGCGCCTTCTCACGGAAGAACGCGCTCCAAATCTCTAATTCCTTCGCCACTTCTGCCGGCGCTTCACATCGTAGCATTTCGTAGTCCTCGAACACGCCTTGAAGCAGGTCCACACGCAACTTGTGCAGAAGGAAGGGAAAGTTGCTGACCAGTGCCGCCGCTCGCTCGGGTTGCCCGGCTTTGACCAGATGAAACACACATTCGGCAAAGCCGCGCACGGCGTCGGTTTCCCACTCCTTGGCCGGATCAAGCCCTTTGGCACAGGCCAGAAAGTAAACGGACATGTGCTGATGCCGCGTCTCGCGAGTTTCACGCGAGGCAAAGCAGTGCGCCGTCACGGCCTCCAGGAAGCTCCGGTGGTAGAAACCGAGCAGGCTGGCGCCTTGCGCCTGATGTTCGGCGAGGTAGAAGGCCAGGTCGCCGTGCAGCCGCACCCAAACCGCCACCGGGAGACTGTCCACCTTGGGCGAGTTGGGTGAGCGCCGCCGGAAATCGTCCATGACCTCTTTGTCGGCGCTCAAGATGTCGAGGATCTCGTCCTCGGCCAGGCCGTGCCGGGCGCAGGCCAGGTAACTCAAGGTGCGGGACACGAGTTTGTCGCCGTGCTCTTCTTCCCGCGACAGGCGGTCCAAGACCTGTCCCAGAAGTCCCGGTGTGCTGGGCGCGAACGTGGGCGCAGGCTGCCATGAGGCCAGACGCGCCGCTTCTTCCGCTGCCGTGCGAAGCCAGAGCGGACTGCCTTCGACTTGGAAGGTTTCGAGAACGGCTTGGCGTTGCGCCGGCTGAAGCGTGCGATGGCCGTCCGCCAGCCAATTGCTGAGCATCTGTTCGCCGTCCGCAACGGTCAGCGGAGCGAGCGTGACGCGTTGTTCAGCGTCCAGCCGCGACGTGAGCGCGGCCATGATCGTAGCGCGAGGATCTTCCCCTTGCGATGGTAGCAGCCGACGTGAGTCGGCTCTAACTTCCTCGCCGAGAGAATGGAGCGGACTCACGTCCGCTGCTACTAGGTTGCAGGAGGCCGGCAACGCCGCGGACACAATCAGGCGCACGTGCGGACTCAACGAGCCGGGCAGCCAAGCCAGCGAGTGGGCGTTATGGCTCGCCGTCAATTGATCGAGGGCATCGAGGAAGAGGAACAACGGTCGGTCGGCGGTCGGTCGCTTCAACGCTTCGTGAAACGCGTTGACCAGCGGATTGTATTCAAACGGGATTTCTGAGTCGGTCTTTTCGTTTGTAGTCCCGCCTTCAGGCGGTCCGGCTGCCGCGTCGGTTCCGGGTTCAGAACCAGACCGGCTAAAGCCGGAACTCCGAACGGCTGCGGGATACTGCTTTCGGATTTCTCCAACCAAATTGCGGAGCAATTGAATGAGGTCGGACGAGGCTGGTGTTGCGCCGATAAATCGGCAGATGATTCCGGGTTTCCCATTCGCCACTTGCCACTCGCCACTCGTCACTTTCTCGACCGCTTTCGCCATCACGGCGGACTTGCCGGAACCGGACGGGCCGATCACGGCCAAGGGCTTTCCGCCAGGTTGTGGAGGCGCGCATCCTTGCGGGCCAGTCACGCGGCTTCCAGCCGCGCCACCGGCGGCAGGGATGCCGCCGTCACTGGCAGGCTGGGAAGCCTGCCTCCACACCGAGTCGAGGTAAGCGGCAATTCGCTCCAATGGCTCACTGCGTCCCACAAAACGACGGCAGCGTTCCTTGCCGAAATCCTCGTGCGCCTGTTCTTCCTGTTCGTCGGGCGAAACAGCTTCTCTGATTTGCCGCAGAATAACCTTGGCCAAGGCGCGAAAAACTTTGGAGCAAAATACTTTCAAGTCCGCGTCAGTGAATCGTCCCTCCTCACGCCAATCCGCCGTGTAACCGTGACAATTGTTTTTGCCGAGACGGGCGAGAAGTTGCTTGCGCAGTTGGCCGAGTTGGGCTTGAGCCGCGGTGTCGTCGCTCCCATCGGGCAGACGGTCCATAAAATCCTTGTGAGCAGTCTGACCGGCCGGCAGCCGAATCGTTCGCGTGAAGGCGTGGACGTGCCAGCGAGCGTCGTCCACCTTCAGGTTCAAGGCACCGTGGAGGATTTCCTGATGCGTGGCGGAGGCCTCGTATTTGATACGCCGGGGATCGTCTTCCGCCCAGCCAAGCTGTTGGATCGCCCGCGCGAAGGCGGCGTGGATTTCGGATTCGATTCGCGTCCAGTCGGCGGATTCGCGTTTCGCCAGTTCTTCCTTTTGCTTGTCCGTTGCTCCGGCTGGCACATCGAGTTTGCGCGGTTGCAGGACGTAAACCCCTGGCGGCTGTTCGTCGCTGGGGACTGCGTTGCGGTCGAGCCGATACCAACCCACGCGCGGTTGCGTATTCCCCTCATGCCACGCAGCACAGTTGTCCGACTTTGATTCGCTCCACTCAATGAGACGCCGCTCGTCCGCCGTAAGGTGATCGCGAAGGGCCTCGAATTCGTCGGGGACGATTTCAAACGGCAAGGGTCGCCAGCCGTAGCGGTCGCCGAGCAGGATGAGGAAGTTGGGCTTGGGACGGTCCTGCTGGCAGCGGCGCAGTTCGCGCAGGCAGATGCGCATGGTGCGGTTGTCGCGCCCGGCTTCCTCGCTGATGCCCCAGCGCAGGTCAATGGCCTGGAAGCGCAGGCCCTTGGACAGGCAAAGCTGCTTGAGCCGCGGAAAGACCTCGCGCTGCAACGCATCGCGCTCGGCCTTGAGATCGCTGAACGTCGAACTGACGAACAGGCGGATGGTGGGGCTGGGAGCGGGCACGGAGACATTCCTCAAAGGCCAACTCGGGTGTAAACGGAATCCGGGTAATGTCGATTCCCTCCGGCGTTGCGATCTCGCTTGGCATATTCCGCCGGAAAGTTGTCGAGCGCGTATTGAATGATTTTGGCCTTGAATGGAACGTGAACCGCATACTGGTCGCGCAAAACCGGCGGGCACAACTCAGCATCGTATCGGCGGCTTCCATTCAAGTTCACACCGATGAGCGGGAAATCCAGCTTGAGAGCCGTTTCGATCTCCCAGCGAACGAATTTGAAGAGGTAGCGTGTATTCTCGCCGATCAGCACAATCGCCTGCTTGGAGTTCGAGAGCCGTTGCCGAAGTCTTTCTCGCACGGTTTCCTCGCTCGCGCGGTCTGTGAGGGGTCGCAGATCGTGTGCATCGTAGAAGTCGAAGTCAATGTGCTCACTCACCTTCCAGCCTTTCATGTAAGCGTAGGCCCACATGTCGTTGTCGCCGTCAAAGATCACATAGGTTTTGTTTCGGTAGCTCACTGTTGCCCGCCTTTCTTGTCACATGATCTCAATGTTGGCCGAGGATCGCCCGCTTGGCGTCGGCGAGTTCTTCGTCGCCGCGGTGGTAGCTGCAGTCGTGGATGAGTTTCTCGGCGGCGACGAGATCGTCTTGGGGCGATTCCCACGGCAGAAAAGGCGGGCGCGGTGGAGGTGGATGTTGGCCATGTGCAGCCGCGTGTGAAGCACTGGTGACTCGCTTGGCGTAGTGTGCATCTAAGGCTGCCGCAGGTCGATTTTTTGCCCGCGATCATACACGGCGTGCCAGTGACGCAATTGTGCGTCCAGATCGTTCAGGCCGAAGGTTACTTCGTTTCCGTGCCCCGTCGTGACCTGCAAAATATTGGGTGCACTGACATCGATTTGCTTTAAGTTCAACAGGCCGGCCATGGACGAGCGCTTAAACGCGTCAATCAATGCCAACGCAGCGCGTACTTGCGACGATTCTACCTGCTGGCTTGGGCGCAGAACGGCCATGGGGATGCCTATTAAGGTCGTCAGAGATTCGTTTGTCTGCACGGGAACAGAACGTTGTTGCGGCTCCAGCGGAAGCATGACATAGCCATGCACATCGAGGAGATAAGTATTGCGGTCCTGCGCACCTGCCGGGACTTGCGTAAGTAAAACCTGGGCGATGGGTTTGCGCTCGCTCACCCGAATGCGCAGGGTGCTCGGCAAAACGCGTTCGATTGCTACAGACCGAATGCTTGGCACCAGTTCGAGGTTGCGCTTCACGCGCGAGAGATCAAGAGCGAACAAGTTCGCCCCCATCTTTACACTGGCCCATTCTCGCAATTGTTTGTTTGAGATCACGCCGTCGGTCTGTACGTCGAGATGGTCAAGCGCAAAAGCCCGGTTTTCGTAAACCAATCGGTCCAACGCCC
>CAYIOH010000393.1:0-4466 GCA_964364975.1 uncultured Bifidobacteriaceae bacterium | reverse complement strand
TGGATGCCACGCTTGAAGAGGCTGAGCGGATCCTCGTGGATTACATTTCGTTGCTCTCGCAGAAAAGTCTGCTGACGGTGAATCGTTGATTTCGCCGCGCCAGCGAAATCCAACCTGATCTGTGACCAATTGCGAAAAGAAATGAACCGGGCACTTTACCTTTTGCTGGCCCTCTGCGCGCTGACGTTGCGCGCCGGCGAGCCTGCCAGGACAACGATTATGCGCTCAACCAATCGAACCGAACTGGCCACGCTGGGCGGCGGGTGTTTCTGGTGCGTGGAAGCGGTGTATGAGCGCCTGCCCGGCGTCAAATCCGTCACCAGCGGCTACGCCGGCGGACATACCCCAAACCCCACCTACAAGGAAGTCCGCACCGGTGACACCGGTCACGCCGAAGTCACGCAAGTCGAATTTGACCCAACGCAGATTTCCTACGAGCAACTGCTCGCCGTGTTCTGGGAAGCGCACGACCCGACCACGCTCAATCGCCAGGGCGCGGACGCAGGCACGCAATACCGCTCGGTCATTTTCTACGAGAACGACGCCCAAAAGGCGGCGGCGGAAAAATCGAAACAGGCCGCGGCGAAAAAGTTCTCCAAACCCATCGTCACCGAAATCACGCCGCTCACCAAATTCTACAAGGCCGAGGGCTACCACCAGGACTACTACCGGAACAACCAGAACGCGCCCTACTGCCGGGCGGTCATCCGGCCCAAGCTGGAAAAACTCGACCAGAAGCACTGAGGCGTGCCCCGTTTGGCTGGTTTACAACGCCTTTCGCCTGTGCCATCTTGCGACCCGGATTTGCCACGGGCCTGCGAAGTGCGGTGGCGATTTGTTGTTGAACCGATTGTGAAAAAAAGTTGTTTTGTCGTAGTCGCTGTGGCCGTTTCGCTGTCGGTGGCGCAGGCCGTTGTGCTGCTCAATGATTCATTTTCCTACGCGGACGGCTCGTTGACCACCAACAGCAGCTTTACCTGGATCACGCACAGCGGCCCTGCCGGTTCAACTGGCCAAACGCAGGGTGTCTCGGGCAAGGCTCAACTCCTGTTCAGTCAAGGCGAGGATGTCAGCGCCTATCTGGCCGGCCAACCTTATCTGTCCAGCGGCACGACAAACATCTTCTACGCCGCCTTCACCGTGCGGTTCACGGCGTTGCCGCCGAGCGCGGGCGAGTATTTCGCTCATTTCAAGGATGTGGGCGCGATTTCCGGATTCCGGGGCCGGCTCTGGGCGTTGACCAGCGGCGCGGCTTCGCAAAAATTCCGGCTCGGCATTTCCTCCACGACCGCCACACTCAACGCCGTCTCTACCAACGACCTCAGCCTGAACACTGACTACCGTGTGGTCCTCCGGTTGGCGAACACCAACTCCGTGGCCACCTTCTGGATCAATCCCTCCGCGGAAACCGATCCGGGGGTCTCCTCCACGGAAGCGGCCTCGACTGCCACAGTGGCCATGTTTGCGCTCCGGCAACCCAGCTCTGGCAGCGCCGCGCTGACGCTGGACGACCTTCTTGTCGGGACATCGTTCTCCGACGTGGTGTCAGCCACGAACACGCCGCCCGTCATCATCACCCAGCCGCAAGATCAGAGCGCGACCGCCGGGGACAACGTCTCATTCACCGTCGTTGCGAGCGGGACGGTGCCGTTAAGTTACCAATGGAAATCAAACAGCGTGAGTGTTGCGAACGCGACCAATGACACCTTCACGATTTTCAATGTGACGACCAATCTGAATGGCAGCACTTACTCGGTTACGGTCACCAATGTCGCCGGCTCGACCAACAGCCAGACGGCCACATTGACAGTGAATCTCCCGTCGTCGCCTTCAGGTTCGACCAGCACCATTTCGCTGCTGACCTACAATGTGAAGGGCAATAGTGCCACGGATTGGAGCACAAACTCGGCGCAAGTGCAGGCCATCGGCCGGCAGTTGCAATATCTCAACCCCGATATCATCACGTTTCAGGAGATTCCCAATGACCTGTCCTATGAGATGACCAACTTTGTGAATGTCTTTCTGCCCGGCTACTCGCTCGCGCGCAATTCCGGCACGGACGGGTATATCCGGAGCATGATCGCCAGCCGTTTTCCGATCACGCGCTCGACCTCGTGGCTCGGCTGGGTTGATTTGCGCGCTTTCGGCTACAGCAACGCCAACAACAACCTTGATAACTTTACCCGCGATCTCTTCGAGGCCCAGATGACGGCGCCGGGGTTTCCCCGCCCGTTGCATGTCTTCACCGCCCATTTGAAAGCCACTGGCACCAACTACGCCGATAGCGCGGCGAAACGCGCCGCGGAAGCTGCCGCCATTACCAACTTTTTCGCCACCAATCTTTTCGTCCTGTACCCGTTTGATCCTTACGCCTTGACGGGCGACATGAACGATTCCGACACGAACGCTGTGGCCCTGCAGCGCTTGTTCAGCCCGCTCACGGGCCTCAACCTCACAAATCCAAAGAACCCCGTCACCGGGAGCATCAATACTTATTCCACCACCACCGCCAATCCGAGCGGACGACTTGATTACATCTTTCCAAACGGTCTGCTTTTCTCAAACATCAAAACCAGCCAGGTGTTCCGCACCGACCGGCTCAGTCCCGTCCCGCCCAATTTGAACAGCAACGACAACAAAGTCGCCTCCGACCATTTGCCCGTGATGATGGTTTTCAACAATCCGTACGACAAACCGTTCCGGCTCACCTCCATCACTCGAAGCGACCCGAACGTGACATTGCAATGGGAATCCGTCTTCGGCCAACCCTATCGCGTGGACGCGTCCTCCAACCTCACCACATGGACCGCGCTGGCTTCGAATCTCACGGCTACTGGTGATGTCTTCACCCTCGTCACCAACGTGACCGGCGAAGTACGCTTCTTCCGCGTCTATCGCGTGCCGTAAAGAGAGGGTCGCCCCAAACCCGGTTTACTTCTTCAGCCGGTAATACTTCATCGCATCGAGGTTGGTTTCCGTGACTACGCTTTCGTTGCCGATGGTTTGGGGAGCCGTCAGGACGTTGGACCAGAAATTATTCGTGGCCAGCAACGGCTTGAATTCCAACTTGTAATTGGCCAGCGCCGCCGGCCAGGAAACCTGCACCCAATTCGTGTTGACCAGACGGATCGAGAGCAGCGGGAACGGCTCGACCGTGGTGAAGGTCACAGCGGTGTTGTTTTCCGGATTGGGATCGGGGTAAAGGTTCGCCACGGACACATAGTTGCTGATCGTGCCCTCCGTTTGCGGGCTGACGATGATGGTCACGATGACCGAATTGGAAACGTCAATCTGACCGAAATTGGCCGTAATCGGGTTGGCGTTGGTATTAAGGCTGCCCGCAGTCGTGGCGGCGGATTTCAAAACGACTGACGCGGGCAGCGTTTCGGACAACGTCACCCCAGACGCAGGAAACGGCCCCCGATTGGTCACGACGATGGTGTAGGTCAGGTTGCTTGTCAGCGTCACCGGATCGGGCAGGTCGGTCACACTCACCGCCACATTCGCCGTATAATCGAGAACAAAATTGGCCGCGCTGGTGTTTGTGCCCGCCGGCGCGACGACCGTGATCGGCCCGGTCTGCGCGTTGGTTGGCACGGTGGCGTTGATCGTTGCGTTGTTCGCCACGGTAAAGCTCGCCGCAGGCGTGCCGCTAAAACGCACCGCGGTCGCGCCGAGAAAATTCACACCGGTGATCGCGACGATCGTGCCCGGCAAACCGTGCGTTGGATTGAAACTCGTGATGTCCGGCGCGCCATAAAACAGGTCGCTGCTGGTGGCCGTGCCGGCGGGCGCGGTGACCCTGATCGGCCCGGTGGTCACGCCGCCCGGCACTACGGCCCCGATGGTCGTGTTGTTTGTCACGGTGAAACCTACTGGCACACCGTCAAAGCTCACGTTCGTCGCACCGATAAAATTGACCCCGGTGATTTTGACGGTTGTGCCGGGCGCACTGTTGGTCGGAGTGAAGCTGGTGATGCTGGCGGGTAGATAAAATAAGTTCGCGCTGGTGTTTGTGCCCGCCGGCGCGACGACCGTGATCGGCCCGGTCTGCGCGTTGGTTGGCACGGTGGCGTTGATCGTTGCGTTGTTCGCCACGGTAAAGCTCGCCGCAGGCGTGCCGCTAAAACGCACCGCGGTCGCGCCCAGAAAATTCACACCGGTGATAGCGACGATCGTGCCTGGCAAACCGTGCGTCGGATTGAAACTCGTGATGACCGGCGCCCCGTAAAAATATCCACTGCTGGCGGCCGTGCCGGCGGGCGTGGTGACCCTGATCGGCCCGGTGGTCACACCGCCCGGCACGGTGGCCCCGATGGTCGTGTTGTTCGTCACGGTGAAACCTACCGGCACACCGTCAAAACTTACGTTCGTTGCACCGATAAAATTGACTCCGGTGATTTTGACGGTTGTGCCGGGCGCACTGTTGTTCGGCGTGAAGCTGGTGATGCTGGCAGGTAGATAAA
>CAYIOH010000392.1:0-4476 GCA_964364975.1 uncultured Bifidobacteriaceae bacterium | reverse complement strand
CTCGCAAGGCTCATAACCTTGAGGTCGCTGGTTCAAATCCAGCCCCCGCAACCAACATAACGCCCCGATTTTGCGTGCAAGATCGGGGCTGTCTTATGTCCACGACCAGACTCCACCCAACCTTGACTGGCTGGCGAGCGCGTTCAATTGCGCGGGCTTTGAGGTGGTCGCTTTAGCCGCCCGCTGAAAGATTTATTTTCGCGCCACGCTCCGTTCGGCACTGGCACCCACGGCAGCCGCTGTGTCGCGCAGCGCGCTCATCGCCAGCAGATACCACATGTTATGCACCAGCCACGGCTCGCTCGTGCGATACGACGGTGAACGCCCGCCCGCCCGGCTCAGGTCGAATCCCGGACGATCCGCCAATCCCATCTCGCGGACAAAGCCGTTGGGTATGGTTCCCGGCACGGCGCCGCGCTCCCTGCCGGGAATGGAATTGTATCGGTGATGATAGCGAGGCGGGTTCAGCGTCCCCTTGCCTTCAAACATGCACAAGCCCACCGGATTCTTGCCGAGAATCCAATCAAGTTGATCTGCCGCGAATACCAGCGCCCGTGAATCGTGATTCAATTGATACGTCAAACCGGCAGCCCAAGCGCGCATGAGCAATTGGAAGTTGTTGCCCATGTCCGGCGGAAAAAAGCCGTTCGCCTCGTCCGCCGACCGCGTGCACAGGCCGAAGGGATTGTTAGCGGTGCTCGCACAGAATGTCACGTAATCCGTCAGTGCATGTTTGATCTGCGGACTGAGCGGGCTGTCGGGGTAAACCAGGGCAAAGCTCGCCAGGGCGCCGGCGCTCAATTCGCCATAATCACCAAACGCGCCGCGGCGAACACGGTTGGTGCCCTGTTGGGGGAGCAGGCTCTCAACACTGCGACGCGCGTAATCGAAATACCCGGTCTCGTGCGTGACGCGATGCAGTTCCAGCGCACTCAACAGCAGATGCGGGCTGCCGACTTGCGTGCCGCTCTTGCTGGCGTGATTCCAAAGTTGTACGGCGCGGTCGAGGTAATCATTCATCACGCCGCGCTGTTTGAGCAACACCGAGAGCCGCGCCCAGCCGGCGATCATCAGCGGCGAATTGCCTTCGCCCAGCTGAATGACTGGATCATCCGCCGTGCCGACGATGTTATCGGTGTGCTCCTCCGGCGCGGACCATTTCGTCCAGTTGCGCCCCGGGCCTTGGTGGATGTGATTGCGCACACCGCCCGTTTCCGGAATCTGCATCTTCGCCACAAACTTCGCGCCCCACCCGGCCTCGTCCAACGCGTCGCATACGCCGTCCATGTCGCGGTCAAATCGAGCGAAGGTTTCCGGCGCCTTTGCCTGTGCCGTCAACAGCGCGAACACCAAGCCCCCATCGCCGTTCTCGTACATGAGCTTGTTGTAATCACCCGCGCTGTGCCAGCCGCCCGTGGCGTCAATGTGCGTGCCGTCCGGCAAGTTCGCGTCGTCGAGATGACACGCCTTGTGCCAACCCGGAACAGCGAAACCACAGCGCTGAATGAAGAAAAAATCCACGGCGCTCTGGGCGGTTTCCTTCAACAACAAGTCGCGTTCGATCCGAAATGGCGGCGATTCTCCACGCGCGCCGTCCGCTTGCGCCGCGACCCGATAAACCCCCGGGCGCTGCGACTTCAAGAAGTCGACCCGCCAGAAATACCAACCCCAATCGTTCGTGGTCCCGCCTTGGACGCGACCGCAGCATGGGACGCTCTGTTTCCAAGCCTCCTTGCCCTCCGCGGTGAGCAGTCGGACATTGAGTCCAGTCCCGGAAGCGGGCAGGAAATTCGCCGCGACCACGGCTGTCTTCGGCCCGGCCAGTTCGTAGCCGACTTGATTGACGAACACTTGAATCCGCCGCTCGCTGGTGCGCAGTCGCAACAACTCAAAGTCGTCAAACCAGACCACGCCTCCGCGAGCGACCGCCACCAACCGGAGGTTCATTGCCTTCGCGGGCGGCGACGGAGGAGTGAAAGTGACTCGCTGCCATTCCGAACCGCTCACGGGTTTGCCAGCATCCACACGCAGCACTTGTTGTGAATCATCTGTCCAGCACGCCAGAAGTTGCGCGCCCGCCTGGCTTTCCGTGCGAGTCCAACCCGAGAGTTCCAACTGATCAGTCCAAGCAGGCACGGGATAGTTTACCGATGCCAGCGCAAACCAATCACCCTCGCACGTCAGCCTCACGCTGGTCTTCCCCGTGCGCCTGACCTCGGTATCCAAGGCAAGCTTGCCCGCCCGGCGGCCCGGCAAGAGTTCGTTGTTCTGTTCCTCGCCCCATAACGGAATTCGACCGCGATTGTCGCCCTCAACGCTCGTGTTGCCCATGAAGCTCGTAGCCACGGGCGACAAGGCGACGTCGTCGAGATCCACCCGGCCTTGGACGTAAAATATCACTCGGGCGGAAATGGCCTGACCGCTGTTCCACTCCACGGCGGTATATCGCCAATTGGTGGCCCGCCCGCCGTGCTCGCGCCCCGTCGCGGCAGGTCGAACCGTGGGCGCCGCGAGGCGACGCAAGCTCCTGCCCGCGGCGTCGCTCAGTTCAACCTCCAAGCCACCTTCGCCTTTCTGACACCGAATCCAACCATCCAGCCGATAGTCAGCCTTTGGAGTAATCGCCATGGAATCGCTTTCCCAGACACCGCTTCGCCGCCGGGCGGTGCCGCTCAGACTGCGCTCGCCGTGGCGGGCGTTTCCTTTCGTCACCGTCCCGCCCTCGCGCGCACGCCAGCCGGCAGGCGACTCCCCTTCTTCGAAGGAGCCGTTTGTCATGAGCGATTGCGCGTTGAGTGTCCGGGCTGGAGACACCCACCACGCGAGCAAGAAGAATGCAGTTACAGTTCGGGCGAGCTTCTGCGAGTTGGGCGATTTCATGCGAGGCCGTTGGAGTTTGATGGTTTCCCGGGCATGGGAACGCAGAGCGGCGTGAAAGCCAAGCCGCTTTTTGCAAGAATTTCATACGGGGAGCTTGACGGGCTTGCTCCCGGCGGCGCAGAGTTCCGTTCAATTTCAATAAACCGTTCGATGGAACCGACCTTATGAAAGAGAGCGTTGCGAAGCGAACCTGGTGGCCAATGTACTTTCTCGCCGTCTCACTCGCGCTCCCGTATTTTCTGACGGCAGCGCCGCCGCTTCCCACGCGCAAAGCCGACGAGGACGTCCGAAGCTCAAATGTTCGCCTGAAACCAGGACTCATGCCGAATGGCAACCTGCTCTTCAGCGGTTGGGGTTTGACCCCGGCTGGCGAACATGTGCCCATCAGCGACCTGGCGCTGAAGTTCGTGGTTTCGCCTGACAAGAAGATGCTACTGACTCCGAGCGGCGGGTTCAATGATACGGGTCTCACGTTGCTGGACATTACGGAAAAGCGCGTGAGCCAGTTCCTGCCGCTGCCGCATGTTTGGAACGGACTCGCTTTCAGCAAGGATGGCCGCCGCATCTTTGTGTCGGGCGGGGATTCGGGCGTGATCCACGTCTTTACTTACGCTGACGGCAAGGTCACTCCCGCCGATGCGGTCAAACCGGCGCCGGACGCGTTGGCCACGGTGCTGGGCGGCATCGCAGTCCATCCGACCACGGGAAAACTCTATGTCTGCAACGAGGGCAATCACGAAGTGTGGGTGCTCAACGCCGACACGCTCGCGCTGGAAGTGAAAATCGCTGTCGGTCAGCATCCGCATTCCTGCGTGATGGGCGCCGACAACCAGCACCTTTACGTCAGCAACTGGGGTAGCCGCAGCGTCAGCCTGGTGGACACCGAGACCAACCGCCGCATCCGCGACTTCACCGTCGGCCTGCGCCCCAATGACATGACGCTCGGCCCCGACGGGCGGTTGTTTGTGGCCTGCTCGGGCGACAACACCGTCCATGTCCTCCAAACCCGCACCTTGGAGGAAGCACCGGTGCCAGCCAGTCCAGCCCGCCGGCTGTGGGACGGCACGCGTGAGATCATCTCGACTTCGCTCTATCCGCAATCACCGGAAGGCAGCACGCCGGACGCGGTCGCCATCTCCGCAGACGGTAAGACACTCTTCATTGCCAATGCCGACAACAACTGTGTGATGGTCGTGGATGTTTCTGACCCCAACGTCTCCGTTGTCAACGGGTTTATTCCCGTCGGCTGGTATCCCACGGCGGTGGCGGTCAGCCCCGACAACCAAACGCTCTTCGTCGCCAACGGCAAGGGTCTGGCTTCCAGCCCGAACGTCCCGCCCCGGCGATCCGATCCGCGCAAGCTATTCAAACCGCCGGCCTTCGATCACATCGGCCGGACGTTTTATGGCGCGATTTCGGCCATCCCGCGCCCGGACGCCGCGCAGATGGCGGCCTACACGGAACAGGTCCGGCGCAATTCGCCTTACACGCCCGAGACGTTGACCCACGCCCCGATGAAGAGCGGCTCGGTCATTCCCGATCAAGTCGGCCAGCCGTGCCCCATCAAATACGTGCTCTACATCATCAAGGAGAACC
>CAYIOH010000391.1:0-4481 GCA_964364975.1 uncultured Bifidobacteriaceae bacterium | reverse complement strand
GTCACCAGGAAGAGCAACTGGCCGTCCGGGAGTTGACGTCTCATGTTAAAGAGGATGCCGCGGTCGTTGGCCACCCGACGAATCTGGAATTCGGCATGACGGTTCCATTGGCCCAGCACGGAAACAGCGTCCTCAACTTTCGCCGTGACCCAACCCGGTTCATTCACGCCCTCCGACACGCGCGTTGACTCGCTGCCGTTCAGCCGGGAGGGCGCCTCCCCGAAGCAGACGACTTTGCCGCCGGCTTCCAGGAATTGCTCCCCAAGATCGGCGACACGGGAGTCGAGATTCTCCGTGTGCGGGGGCAGGACGACCACGTCGTAACCGCGTTTGCCGACGCGGAACTGCCGACCCTCCACCGCGCCGTGCCGCGCGATCACGTCTTCGCAGCCGAGGTCGTATTCAATCTGCGCCGCTTCGAGCGACAGCAGCAGCTTGAAGAACGAATCACCGATCTCCTTCAGCTTGGCTTCGTTGCCTTGATACATCCACGCGGTGGTTGTGGGTTCGAGCACGAGAATGCGGTTGATCTGCTCCCCTTGCGACAGCGCGGCGGAAAGCCGCGCGAGATATTCGGCCGAGACGTGATAGGCGTCCCACCACGGCTCGTGATAGGAGAAGGACTGCGGGTGGTCGCGTTTGCGCGCGCCGCGGATCGTGACGTAGTCGAGGTGCTGGTTGAGCGTGTTGACACCGAGCACTTCGAGCCAGTCGCCGATGCGCTTCATGTCCTCGAACCGCAAGTCCCAGCCGCCCGCGCCATAAACTTCGACGAGCGTGCGGCGGCCGAACTGGTTGGCGATGCTGGAGATTTCGCGGCAGGAGCGCACGTTGCCAAATTGCGCGTGGGTGTTTTCCTCGTAGCGGTTCATGAGAATGTCAATGCCCGGGCGCTGCTGCCACGCGGACATCGCCATGTTGTCCGGGACGCCGTTGCACCGCGGCCACTCGTGTTCCCAGTAGTGGCCGGTGAATTCGAGGTTGTGCTTCGCGCAGTAATCGAAATACGGCTTGGCCCAGCGCGCGATGAACAGGTCGAGTTGTGTCTGATAATAGTTGTGGCGGACCTTTTTCCAGTCGCCAACTTCGGCTGCGATGCTCGGCAGACTCTCGATCAGATCATAACCCCAACGCTTCTTGAACTGCTCGGGCAAGTCGTCCGTCCACGCCAGTCCACCCGCTGGACGCAGTTCGGGTTCGTCGGTGAACGAGCCGGGGATGCGTTTGCCGAATTCCTTGCCGAAATGCTTGCGATACGGTTCGAGCGTGACCTCCAGGAATTTTTCTGTCACGCCGGGATACAGCAAATCCACGTAGCAACGATCGGCGTTCCAGGGAGAATTCTTGGCGCGCTGGATCGCCGCAAGGAGATAGCGCCCTTCGCCGAGCGTTTCGCCGGCTTTCAGCTTGGCGGTCACGTTTTCGGCAGCGCTGTCTTTGAGGAGAAAAACCGCGAGGAGATTGGTGTCCCACGTGGGCGGCGATTGCGTCTCGGTCAGCTTCAAGCCGCGCCCGCGCGACTCGGGCATCAGTTCGGGCACCCAGCCGCCCGCGAAGCCGGACGGATAGGAGTTCTCGTCGTAAATCCACACGTTCATGTCGAGCCGCCTGGCCTCGTCCAGCGCGACTTTCCAGAGATGAAACCACGCCTCTGACAAGTACGGCGTCATGAGGCCGGGCCGTGGATGGACCCACACCTGTTTCACCTTCTGCTTCGCGAGGTCGCGCAGGGTAGAACGAATCTGCTCATCGGTGAGCAGGTCGTTCCAGACCCAGAGCGGGCCGGTGCTGTATTCGCGCGGTGGATTCTTGAAGAGCTTCTTGATCTGCGCGGAGTCCACGGCGCGGACGGTCGTAACCAGCGCGATGAAAGTGAAGGTGATGAACAGGCAAATGGTTGGATGAAAGCGGCGGAGCGAATTCATGCGAACACGATGGACCAAACCGCGCAAAAACCAAAGACTAAAAATGTCGGCGTGGACATTGCCCAAACCTTGAACACGACTGTCGCCGGCATCGTTGCCCACCAGTCGGCTTTGAAGGACAAAGAACTCCTGAAGATACCGCAATACAAACTTTAGCTTCGGCGGTTGGCGAAGCCAGAATTCCGTCCAACCGGGGGCGGACGGCGACGCAACCTACCAATTCAGGCGCAAGTATTCCGGGCTTGCACCTTTTGCTTTCAGCGTCCGAAGGCTCAAAGCGTCGTGACGCTTCGCGAGCCGCACGCCGGCTTTGTCGTTCATCAACGGGCAGTGAAAGAATTTCGGCGGTTCGACGCCGAGTGCGCGGTAGAGCAATAATTGCCGCGCGGTGGACTTGAGCAAATCCGCGCCGCGCACAACCTCGGTGATTTGCATCGCCGCGTCGTCCACCGCGACCGAAAGTTGATAGGCCGGAACGTCATCGTGCCGCCACACGACGAAATCGCCAAAGTCTTTTCCGGCCACGAATTGCTGCGCGTCAAAGTTTCCATCCACGAACGAAATCGTTTCACCGTCGGGCACGCGGAAACGCCAATTCGGCTGGCGTGACGTCTGATGTGTGGCGTGTGACGCGGCAGCGCACAGGCTTTTCGCGTCACTCGTCACTCGCCACTCGTCGCTCTTTGGTCGGCAAGTTCCGGGGTAGATCGGCTCGTCGTCATCAGCCGCGTGTGGCGCGCGCGCGGCGGTGGCGATGTCCTTCCGTGAACAGGTGCAGGGATAGATGAAACCTCCGGAGCGAAGCTTCTCCAACGCGGAGACGTAAACATCCCGTCGCCCGCTTTGCGAGTACGGGCCAAAAGGTCCGCCGCAATCCGGCCCTTCCTGCCATTCAAAGCCAAACCACTTCAGGTCCTCCAACATGGCCCCGACGAATTCCAGTTTGAAACGCATCGCGTCCATGTCCTCGTTGCGCAGCACCAGCACGCCGCCGTGCGCCCGCGCCCGCTCTTGCGCGACCCAGAAGGTCCGCGCGTGGCCAAGGTGCAGATAGCCGGTGGGGGAAGGCGCAAGCCGACCCCGGTATTTCAAATCTCGAATTGCGGATTTCGGATTCAAATCAATTCGTCTGGATGGTCGCGCAGCCATTTGCTGAACGCAGGCATTTGAAATGGCAGGATGCTCTGCACCTTGGCACAGCTCAACGACGCGTCGCGCGGGCGCGGCGGGTTGGGGTAATCCTTGGCCAACGCCGCTTCAAATCGCGGATTGAACTGCGGCCAGCGCGCCGCGAGAAGCTTCCCGATTTCGTAGCGCGACAACCGTTCGCTGCCGGCCACGTGGAAAATTCCGGCCTGCTTCTGGTTGACTAGTTCCCAAACGACGCGCGCGGTAACGGCCGCCGGAATCGGGCAACGAAATTCATCGGTGAAAAGCCGTAGCGTCGCGCCGCGCTGCCACGCCAGGCGCATCTGCTCGTTGAACGCCCGGTCGCCGGTGAGCGACGCGCCAGCGTTGAGGGCGGCACGAAGCACCGTGTGGCGCGGGTTGGCCAGCACGAATTTTTCCGCTGCAACCTTCGTTTGGGCATAAACGCCCAGCGGGTTAGGCGTGGCTGATTCATCGTAGTTGCCGATGAGTCCATCGAACACCAGGTCGGACGAGAAAAACACAAACGGAATCTCCGCAGCGAGTCTGGCGAGATGGGCGGTGGCGTCCGTGTTGATTCGCCACGTCAGATCGGGGTTGGCCTGCGCAGCCGGACTGCGGCTGACCGCGGCGCAGTGGATGACGAGTTGTGGTCGTTGCTCTTGAAACGCGCGGCGCACGGCGTCGAAATCGAGCAAGTCGAGTTGCGCGCGCGTCAAACCTTGCACGCGCCAACCCGGCGCGAACCGTGGCGCGGTCTCGACGAGGTAATTCCCGACGAGTCCGGCGGCGCCGGTGATCCAAGCCGGAGGTCTGGAGTTCGTTTCAGTCAATCAACCGCTTTGTCAGCCCACCATAAGCATCAATCCGTCGGTCGCGCAGGAACGGCCAATGCGTCCGCGTGGCGTCCACCTGTGCGAGGTCAACTGGCACGATGAGGATTTCTTCCCGGTTGGCCGTGGCTTTGGCAAGGATTTCGCCTGATGTGCCAGCGACAAAGCTTTTGCCCCAGAATTCGATGCCGTCGCCGCCCACCGGACGTTCGTGGCCGATGCGGTTCGTCACGGCCACGTAGCAGCCGTTGGCCACCGCGTGGCTGCGCTGGATGAGTTCCCACGCATCGTGCTGGTTCGCGCCGTGGGATTTTTTTTCGCCTGGATGCCAGCCAATGGCCGTGGGATAGAAAAGAATCTGCGCGCCTTGCATGGCCGTGAGCCGCGCGGCCTCGGGATACCACTGGTCCCAGCAAATCAGCACACCAATCTTGCCGAACCTTGTTTTCCAGGCGCGGAAGCCAAGGTCACCGGGCGTGAAATAAAATTTCTCGTAGTAAAGCGGGTCGTCCGGAATGTGCATCTTCCGGTACGTGCCGAGCAGCGAGCCGTCCGCGTCAACGATCGCGGCGGT
>CAYIOH010000390.1:0-4483 GCA_964364975.1 uncultured Bifidobacteriaceae bacterium | reverse complement strand
CGAGGGTGCGCCGCGTTCGGGTTACGTTTCCACCTGGCACGATGCCTGTGTGGAGGTTCACGATCTGGCTTTGTCGTATGATGCGGTTTTCGAGGGGCTGGGCCGCGATCCGGAATTGGTGAAATTCCTTTCCGCCAAAGCTGCCAAGCACAAGCTTTCCAACCTGAAGTCCGCTTTCGCCGACATCCAGCGCAACATCGAGGAGCGAATCTTCCGCGACACGCTCGAGCATCGTCCCAAGATAGAATCGAACTACCCGGCAACGGACGTGACCATCACGACCCTTCACACCGTGCTGGGCTGGCCGGGCAACCGGGCCGAGGTCATGGCCATGCTCGACGCCATCATCAGCAAGGCGACCGCAGTGGACGGGGTGACCGGCGAGAAAGGCATTGCGGGTTACAGTGTGATTGGCCCGCGCGATGTCGCGGAGTTGCTGGGCCGCTACGCGAGAAGTGAGCCTGGCTTTATCCGGGAAACGTTGCGCCGCCATCCGCGATTGCACGCGATGTATCGTTTTTATTTGGACACCTGGTGCCTTAGCCAATACTACCCGCGCAGCGGTGACACCGGCGCCTTTGCAATGAAGAACCCGGCCTACGTCGCAGTTCCCTTCTCCAGGAATCCAGGAATCAACCCATCCTCTTACGCGTTCCTCTGGGAACTCTACGAAGCCACGGGCGACAAGGACTTCGTCCGCGCGCTTTACGGAGCGAATGGTTCAGCGGCTGCCGGTTTGCCTTACGATTTGTTCGCTGCCGATCCGGCCGAGTTTCAGGCAGACGTTACCAAGGTGATCGCGGAAAGCGGCGCGGAGATCAAATTGCCGAGCGTGAACAAGACAGAATGGGGGCTGGCCATCCTGCGCTCCGGCGAAGGCACAAACGCCCGCGCGGCATGGCTGGATTATGATTCCGGCGAACGCCATGGTCACGCGGACGCGATGACCATCGGTCTGTTTGCCAAGGGCCTCGATCTCCTGCCCGACTTCGGTTATCCGCCGGTGCAGTACGGCGGGTGGACGGCGCCACGAGCCGTTTGGTACACGCAGACGACGGCGCACAACACGGTGGCCGTGGATGGCAAAAACACAAAGCCTGGTACGGGTAAGACGACTTTGTGGTTCGACGGAAATCAGTTTCGGATCGTGCGCGCTTCCGGGCCGAAGTTGATAGGTGGAGAACAATACGAGCGGACCCTCGCGCTCGTGGACGTCTCCGCAAGGGATTCCTACCTCATCGATGTCTTCCGCGTGGCGGGGGGTGCGGAGCACACACGATTTCTGCACGGACACTTTGGGAAGCTTTCAACGCAGGGTCTTTTCCCTGAGCCGGCGGAGGAGGCGCGCTATGGTCAGGTCATGCGTGGTTTCAAGCGCGACCCAAAGCCGTCCTTGGGTTGGACCGCGACGTGGAACATCGAAGATCATTTGAAGTATCTGCCACCTTCGAGCGAAGTGCACCTGCGCCACACGGACTTGACGCACGGCGCCGAGGTGCAGTTGGCCGAATCGTGGGTCGCCGTCGGACTGTATGGCGGCACGGCAGACGCGTGGATTCCCAGCGTGCTCGCGCGCCGGCGGGCGCAACAGCCGCCGCTGACTTCCACGTTCATCGGCGTGCTGGAACCTTTCGAGCGAGAGTCGAACCTCAGTGCCATTCGACGATTGGAGCTGCAGGACAGCGAAGGGAAGCTTCGTTCTGAGGGCGATGTGGGAATTGAAATCCAAATGGCCGACGGACACAGCGACCTGTTCCTCTCGAAGGATATTGAGGGTCAGGCTGGACAAAGTCCCACTTTGCTCGTCGAAAAGGCACCTGGCGTCCGCTTCGACGGCGATCTTTGCCTGATCCGGTTCAATGCGGCGAAGCAACCGGAGCGCGTACTGTTCTGCCAGGGGAGATCCTTGCGCGTTGGAGACGTTCTCATCCGGGCGAAGAACGAGCAGGCCAGCTTCGAAATTGACCTACAGAACCAAAGTGCTCCGGTCGTTTCCGGTCCAGCGGACGTGATCGAGTCCATCGAAATCGCTGGCGCTCGAATCTGGCCCAAGTAGATTCCTCTCTCGAACACGGAAAACTACTTCAATGCGCACATTCAGATACATCGGCCTCGTTGGCCAGATTGTGCTGACCGGTTTCATGGCTTGCGCCGCAGAGGACACAACTTGGCGCGTCGGCACGGCACAGGCGAAGATCACGCCGAAGGAACTGCTGTGGATGGGCGGATTCGCGGCGCGCACCAAACCAGCCGAGGGCAAACTCGACGACTTGTGGGCGAAGGTTCTCGTGATCGAAGCGCCGGATGGCAGCGTGGCGGTGCTGCTGACCGCCGATCTCGTCGGCATCCCCAAGTGGCTCTACGAGAATTTGTGCCGGGAACTTCGGAGCCGGCATGGGCTGACGCGCAGCCAGCTTCGATTCGCGGCCTCGCACACGCACTCCGGGCCGGTGCTCAAGGAGGCGTTGCAGGACATTTACCCGTTGGACGAGCAGCAACGAAAGCTCATTGCCGAATACTCCGCCTGGATTGAACCGGTCCTCCTGGACGCCGTGACGCGAGCCTTCACCAACCGAACCCCCGCGACGCTTTGGGCGGGTGAAGGCAGAGTCACGTTCGCACTCAACCGTCGCACGAACGACGAAAGCAAACTGTCGGAGTTGCAGCGACGCGGTGAATCGCCCAAAGGACCGTCGGACTTCGCCGTACCGGTGCTGGCAGTGCGCTCGCCTGACGGACAATTGCGGACGGTGGTTTTCGGCTACGCGGCCCACACCTCGGCGCTCACACAGAATTATCGTTGGTCCGCCGATTACTGCGGCGTGACCATGCAAGCGGTGGAGGCAAAACACCCGGGAGCATCGGCGATGTTTTTCCAAGGTTGCGGCAGTGATCAAAGTGCCGCGCCGCGTGGGACGGTCGAATTGTGCCGCCAGCGCGGCGAAGACCTCGCGGTCGCCGTCCAGGCCGTCTTGGAGAAACCCATGCGGTCGCTGCCGCCCCGGTTTCGGGCGGCGTTTGAGTTCGTCTCGCTGGATTTCGGTGAACAGCCGACCGCCGCGGAGTTGGAAAAGACGGGCCAGGGCACCGACTACCGTGCCCGCTGGGCCCGACGCTTGTCCTCGGAATTGGCAGCGGGCAAGACATTCGCAAAGGGCTACCCCGAATACCCGGTTCAAGTCTGGAAGCTCGGCAGTGACCAACTCTGGATCGCCCTTGGCGGCGAGGTTTGTGTGGATTACGCCCTTCGCTTCAAGAAGGAGTACGGCTCAGGCGTTTGGGTGAACGGCTATGCGAATGATGTCATGGCGTATATTCCGTCGCGGCGCTTGTGGGAGGAGGGCGGTTATCAAGCCGGCGCGTTTGATGTCTATGGGCTTCCCGCCAACCGTTGGTCCGCCGACATCGAAGAACGAATCACTGGCACCGTGGCGCGGTTGGTGGATAAAGTTCGCTAAAAGCGGGCTTTCGTCAGCAGATTTGCAATTGACGTGGGAAACGCTCAGGCGTAACATCGGCACATGAAGACGGGCGAAAAGCCAATGTCTCTGAACTGCGAAGCGTCCAAGAAGCGAATCCCCGGCAGAACCGCCTGTGTCACGGCGCTGCTGCCGTTAGTGGTGTTGTTGACACTGCCCGCCGCAGTGCAAGCCCAATTCACTTTCGTGACCAACAACGGCGCACTCACCGTCACGGGATACACCGGCCCCGGCGGCGATGTGACCATCCCCGACACGACCAATGGCCTGCCGGTCACCAGCATCGGGGACAATGCGTTCCAAAGAAAAAGCAACCTGACCAGCGTCACGATTGCCTCTAGTATTACCAACATCGGGAACCTAGCCTTTCATTCTTGCACTAGTCTGACTAACGTCGCGATTGGCAGCGGCGTAATCAGGATTGGAGAGGCGGCATTCTATTCCTGCACCCAATTGACCGGTATTACTATTCCCAATGGCGTCACTAGCATCGGAAGCTCTGGGTTTACTCTTTGTTCCAAGTTGACCAGCATCACAATCCCAACCAGCGTTACCAACATCGGAAGCTCGGCGTTTACTTCGTGCACCAGTCTTACCAACATCACGATCCCCAACGGCGTCACCACCATCGCAAGCCAAACGTTCTATCACTGCAGCAACCTGACCAGCGCCACCATCCCCAGCAGCATCGCCAGTATCGGCACCTGGGCGTTCGCTGCCTGCACCAGTCTTACAAACGTCACGGTCCCAAACAGCGTTACCAACATCGAAAGCAATGCGTTCTATCGCTGCACCAGTCTTACCAACCTCACGATTGGAAACAGCGTCACCAGCATCGGAGACGGTGCGTTCGCGGTCTGCACCAGCCTGGCCGACGTCATGATCCCCAACAGCGTCACCACCCTCGGACGCTCTGCATTCTCGTCCTGTGCCAGCCTGACGAATGTTGCGATTGACAACAGAGATACCAACGTGGGAAGCTATGCGTGAGACTCCTGCACAAA
>CAYIOH010000389.1:0-4492 GCA_964364975.1 uncultured Bifidobacteriaceae bacterium | reverse complement strand
ACCAGACGCGCAGGGATCGGGGCGGCGATTGCGCGCGAACTTGGGCGAGCCGGCCACGTTCGCGCGCTCGCCGATGTTCACAAAAATTGTGGTCGGCCGGACTGTGAGCACGTCGAGTCCGCTCAACCGCAGGTGAGGCTCGGCTTGAACCGGACGGCGTGGCGGCAAACTACGCACGGCATCGGCGACGACCCGGATGTGCGCGGGTGTCGTGCCGCAACAACCGCCGACGATGTTCAGCCAGCCCGACTCCGCCCATTCGCGCAATTGCGGCGCGAACGATTCGGGCGTCTCCGGAAATCCCGTGGGCAACATCGGATTCGGCAGGCCGGCATTGGGGTGGGTGCTGACGTGGATGTCGGCGATTCCCGCCAGCTCGGCGATGAATGGCCGCATCTCGCGCGGGCCGAGGGCGCAATTGATGCCGATGCTCAGGAGGTCGTGGTTCTTGACCGAGTTCCAATACGCCTCGACCGTCTGCCCGGACAACGTGCGTCCGCTCTTGTCCGTGATCGTGAAGGACAGCATCACCGGCACGCGCCGCGCGCCTTCGTCAAACGCTTTTTCAATCGCAAACAACGCGGCCTTGGAATTCAGCGAATCAAACACCGTCTCGACCATCAGCACGTCCGCGCCACCCTCTAGCAAACCTTGGATCTGCTCGTCGTAAGCCGCGACCAGTTGGTCGAACGTCACGGCGCGGAAACCGGGATTGTTCACATCGGGCGAGAGCGACGCCGTCTTGCTCGTTGGCCCGAGCGCGCCGGCCACGAAGCAAACGCGACCCAGATTTTGCGCCATCACCGCATCTGCCGCGCGGCGGGCGCACCGGGCCGCTGCGACGTTCATTTCCTGCGTGAGCGATTCAAGGCCGTAATCGGCGAGCGACAGCGATTGGGCATTGAAGGTGTTCGTCTCAATAATGTCCGCGCCCGCGTCGAGATATTCGCGGTGAATTTCCTCGACGATTCGCGGCTGCGTGACGGAAAGCAGGTCGTGCAAACCTTTCAAGTCTCTCGGCCAGTGTTTCAACCGCTCGCCGCGGTAATCCGCCTCGGACAGTTTGCGTTGCTGGACCATCGTGCCCATCGCGCCATCCAACAGCACAATGCGCCCGGCCAGCAACCGGCGGAGTTCGTCGGCGCGTGGCGCAAAAGGTTTCGGACGTTCGTTCACGGCGGGGAAGTTAAATCACAAGCATCAAGATGCCAAGTTAAAAATCAATGTATCTGGATACGAAGATATGTTATTATTGATCCAATAAAATCGGCCATTCGATGGCGGGAAGGATTTGAAACGTTCCCACCGAGGGGAGCACGGCCCGAGCCCAATCCCAACCTGGGCATCAGAGACGGAGGCGCAGCGCGGCAGAGCCGCAACCAAAGGAGCGCGGACAGCTTTGTCCGCGTGTTTCTTCCCCAACCTAAGGCGTGCTTCAAAACTCGTGAAACGGGCGAACCCCGCCTTTTCCGCTCTCGGATTCGCAAGGCCGACCGCAAGGTCGGCCTTGCTGCTTCAGCAACTCCCCTCTCGAACGGCTTCCAACACACCTGACTGCTGTCCCCATATCCTGAAAACGAAAAGTCCCTGCCCGACCTTTCGGTCAGACAGGGACAAATCGGGTTTGGGAGTGCGCCAAGCTCTCTTTCCCGGGCCGGCATTAGGCGCTCCCACCTAAGCGGGGCTGCCGGCTTCCCGACGCCATTCTCCACGGCAAGCGGAGTCTTCGGCCTCGTAGCAGGGCCGTCCAACGCCTTGCGACGTTGAATTTCGAGTGAGGCTTTTCAGCTCGCTTGGGCTGGTGGTTGCGCCACCGGCTTGCGAACCAGGTCAAGACACGTCTGCGATTTCGTCTCCGCGTCTTGACCACTTGGCTTTGGTCGGCCACCGCTTTTGACGGTGCGTTGGCCAGAGCCACGGGTCTCGCCTCTTAACTCTCAGGTTGCCTTTTGCTCACAGGCCAGCGGTGTCGTTTTTAACATCGCCGACGCTCGGAAGTTTTTCACGCGGCCTGCCTAGCCGTCGTGGCCTTCCCGGGCCGTGCGCTCCTTTTGTCCACCTTTCGATGGCTTTCGTTGGGCGGTTTCAAACGGTTGATCGAATCCGCCAGAGTCGCTCGCCCCGTGCTGATGCACAGTAGCAACCGGATACCCTCTGGGTAACTGCGTTTCACCCAAGCTCGAAACCCGCTTGAGCTACTTGACTCGACTCGGAACGGTTTCTCATCGCTCCTCGTCGCCGAGTTCCTTTTTCGCGTTTACTGACGGCGCGCGAACGCCGCCAGAGGAACTGGTGAATCCTGCCTCCGCTGTCGCACCTTGCGGTCCGGTTTAAGAGGAGTTGAACCAACCAGCCTGATCCAACTTTTCCCCAGTCACCTGGGATTATCCTTGAGACGTCCAGTTACTTTCTTTCGTCCATCACCGACCATCTCAGTTCTTTCAATGAACTGTGATAATCTTAACCGTTTTTTCCAAACCGACAATAAATTCATATGCACAGGTTGTTCACCGAAACGCCGTGGTGAACAATTGGGTAACAAGTCAAACCAGCCAATGAAATCAACACTCCGCGCGATTCGTTAAGAAAATTATTCACCGCCGGAGCACCGCAGAAATTCGTGCGGTGAAGAAGTCCTGCGCGCGGGATGGGGGAATTTGGCGTTGCGTCAAGACGCGCCCGACTTGGTGGCAAGCGATGGGAAGAAATTAACCCTGGTCGCAAAAGTCTCCAGATAATCCGATAATGAGGCGAGCGTCTTGCCCGGCCCGTGAAGAATATCCGAGCTTCTTTGGCGAGTGTGCCCCTCTCGTTTCACCCAACCGCCTCTGCCGCACAACCTAGCACCCGCGCCGCGCCGCATGAATAGCCGCCCGTGCCAGCCAGTCTGATAGGATGACAGTCAATAAATAATCGCGTAAGCTAAAACACCAAACTTATGAAAGCCCGGTTTTTCAATAAAGTCAGTCTTGGGCTGGCGCTTTCTGCCTTGCCCTTCGTTGGCGCGTGCAACCAGCAGACCACCGACGCGCCCCAGTCACTCGTCACTGCCGCCCAGGCAGAACCATCGTTCACTCCCGACACCAGCGCCGCCACGCTCGCCGGTGGGCCGGCTGCGCCGGAAACAACTCCACCGCCGCCGGAAAGCGCGCCCGTGCCCGCGCCCGCGCCCAACTCCGGCAAAAAGCTTCCGCCCAACATCAAGCCATCCAGCCCGGTTGGTGAAGTCGTCAAACTCGCGCAGGCCGGCGTGGATGAGGCCGTGATGCTCAGCTACGTCAACAACTCGGCGAGCATGTTCAACCTCGCCTCGGACGAAATCATTTACCTCAACGACATCGGCGTGGCCAATGACGTTGTTACCGCGATGATCCACCGCGACCAGGCGCTTAAACAGGCTGGTGCCGCGGTCGCACAAGCGAACGCACAGGTTGCAGAAGCCGCCGCGCCGACCTACGTGAATCCGCCGCAACCAGAAGCGCAGCCGGCCACCGCGGACGCTGCGCCGCCTCAGCAGCCGGCCAACGTCACCTACAATTATTTTTACGACTCTCTCTCGCCGTACGGTTCGTGGATTGAAATTGACGGCTATGGCCGTTGCTGGCAGCCGACTGTCGTGGTCATCAACCGCGGGTGGCGTCCCTACGGCGACCGTGGCCGCTGGCTTTACACGGACGCCGGTTGGTATTGGCAGTCGGATTACTCGTGGGGTTGGGCCACGTTCCATTACGGCCGGTGGTTCAACCACGCCCGCTGGGGCTGGTGCTGGTATCCGGACAATGTTTGGGGACCGTCGTGGGTGAGCTGGCGCTACAGCAATGACTACTGTGGTTGGGCGCCGCTGCCGCCGACGGCTTGCTACCGGCCCGGCTTTGGCTTCTCCTACCATGACCGTTCGGTCGGCTTCGGCTTCGACTTCGGAATCGGCGCAAGTTGGTTCAACTTCGTGCCGTGGGGCCGTTTCTGCGACAGCCGCCCGTGGCGCCACCGCGTCCCGGCCACGCACGTGACGCAGATTTACAACAACACCACGGTCATCAACAACATCGTCACCGGCAACAACAACACCATCATCAACCACGGCGTTCCCATTGACCGCGTGCGTCGCCATACCGGAACGGAAATCCGCCAGGTGGCCATCCGCGAAACGAGAAACACCGGCCACGACACGCGCGGTGACCGTCTCGAACGCGACGGTCGCACGCTCGTTGTGCTTCGCCCGAATATTTCGCAATCCGCCGGTGCCATCCCCACGCCGACGCGTGACGTGAGCAACTTGCAACCCGGCCATAGACCTGCGGCCGGCGCTGGTGCCGCCGCGCAAACGGAAACCTCCCGCGGACGCGGACGCGACCAGGTCGAAGACTCGCGCAATCGAACCATCACCCAACCTGCGCCGGTAGTCAGCGGCAACACCCGCGCCACGCCACCAACAGCGCGGCCGACACCACGCGGCGGGGCCACGCCGCGCAGTCGCGACGAACACCCGAAC
>CAYIOH010000388.1:0-4493 GCA_964364975.1 uncultured Bifidobacteriaceae bacterium | reverse complement strand
CGGTGCGACCTTCGTTCCTAAGGTGGCAAACCGCTGGTTGGCGGTGGAACACCCTCGAAAACCCGTCGCGAAATTGAAATCGAAAAAAGTCCGGACAGCGAGAGAACGCCGATTTTATCGAAACGAAATCGCCGTCAGGAAAAACTTAACCGGACAGTAGAGTGTCCAGGTAAACATTTATTTTGCTTTTGATCGCGACGCGACGCCGTCAAACACGCTGACCATCAGATCGCGCTTGTAACATTCGTCTGAATCTTTTTGACTTCGCCTTCGTCTTTCGGTGTAATGCTGAAAAGTCAGCATCAAACTATGCGACCTAAATCTGTATTTCTGAAATTCCTGTTTCCTTTTGCCGCCGCCATGGCTCTCGCCTTGGTGGTTCAGGCAGAGGGCAAGAAATCCAAAGTGGACACGAGCAAACTCCCGCCCGCGTCCGACAAGCAGGGGGTGACTTACGCCGGAGACATCAAGCCCATCTTCGACAAGTCGTGCATCAAATGTCACGGCGCGGAGAAGCCCAAAGCCAAGCTGCGTCTCGACAGTCTTGCGGGCGCGCTCAAGGGCGGCGAAGATGGCAATGTCATTGAGCCGGGCAAGAGCGCCGAGAGTCTTCTCGTGCATAACATATCCCATCTGAGCGACGAAGATAATTGGATGCCGCCACCGGACAACAAAGCGAAAATTCCGCAGTTGACGCCCGAACAAATCGGCTTGATCCGCGCGTGGATTGACCAGGGCGCGAAATAATTTTGAAGACAAAAAAAGCGCAGGTCCAAATTGGACCTGCGCTTTTCTGTTTTACGCTGATTACTTCTTCAAAGATTTCTGCAAGTCGCCGACGGCTTCATTCGCCTTGTCCCCTGCTTTCTTCGCCGCGTCCGCGATCATTTGCTGCAACTGAGCCGTCACGTCCTTGATCGCCTGTTGCTGCTCGGTTGTGAGCTTCGCTTTCTCCGCCAGCGTTTTCAGCTCGGCCGTCGCGCCAGCATAGTCGCCCGCCTTGATCGCGGAAACCACCTTGTCCGCGCTGCTCTGCGTCGCAGGCTCGGCGGACTTGAAACTATTTTCCAGCCCAGAAGTGTCCACGCCGCTCTTCATGCAACCGCCGAGCGCGAACGCTGCCGCCATGACCGTGATAAGGATGAGTTGATGGATTTTCACGCAAATGCCTTTCGTTTTGTTGTTTTTGGAACAGTAAAAAAACCGGGCCGGGCCGTCAAACGGTTTTCAACTCGCGGCTTCGCGCAGCCTCATCTCGAATCCGGGAGCGGCGCGAGCGGCTGGCCCTTGGCATGTTTCAACTGTGCACGCTGCTGTTGGAGTTGAATACTTAACGAGCCTCCCACCTCAAGCTCTCTAACTCGCCCGTCGATTTGAGCAATCTGCCGGTCAATGAATTGAGTGCGCAACTTCAGGGCTACCCCGGCCAGTTGTTGTTCCGGGTTCGGGAGGACTCGGCTTTCGGCCACGGCTTCCGTGATGAGATTTTGCATCTCCGGCGACCCGCACTCGTCGAGAAAGCCCGCGAGGTTCGTCCACGTCTCAGCCGACTGCGCCGCCAGCCGGCGGGAAACAATTTCGCGCACGGCCTCGTGCTGAATCCAAGCCGGCTCCAGGTGCATCGTCGCCCAACCAACAAGTTCTTCGTGCAGAAAAAGCAGTTTGAGCAACCAGAATTCCTGCGCGGATGGCCGCGTGATTTCCGTCGAGGCTTCAAATGATTCATCTGTCTCCTCAACCGCCGGCGCGGGCGAAGTTTTCACAGTTGGAGTCTTTTTGAATTCGGTGCGCACTGCTTCCGGTGCCACGCCCAACCGCAACGCGGTTTTCTGGGCGTAGGTGTCCACCAGCACGACGTTGCCAGTTTTGTGGACGGCTCCGGCCATTTCCCGCAAGACGGCGAGCCGGCCTTTGTCGGCGGCGATGTCGTTCGTGGCGCAAAGCCGGTTCAGGTAGTAATCAAAAAATCCCTCCGCGCCCTCGATTAACTTTCGGAACGCCTCGCCGCCGTTTGCCTTGATGAAACTGTCGGGGTCGTGCGGCGCAGGCACGACGGCCACGCGTACTGCCAGGCCGGACGCGAGCAAACCATCGAGCGAGCGCACCGCGGCGTTTTGCCCGGCCTTGTCGGAATCGAAACAGAGCACCACTTCGTCCACGTAACGTTTGAGGATGCGCGCGTGGTCGGCGGTCAACGCCGTGCCTTGCGGCGCGACCATGTTTTGAATTCCGGCCATGTAGCAAGCGATCAGGTCAAGCTGCCCCTCGCACACAATGGCAAATTCCGCATCGAGGATGGCGCGTTTGGATTTGTCCAGGCCAAAGAACACCTTGCTTTTGGTGAAGATCGGCGTCTCCGGCGAGTTCACATACTTCGCCGTCTTTTCATCGCCGGACAGCACGCGCCCGCTGAAACCGATGACCCGCCCTTGCTCGTCACAAATTGGGAACATGAGGCGACCGCGAAACCGGTCGTAGTAATTTTCCGCGCCTTCCTTGCGCAAAATCAGCCCGGCCTTTTCAACTACCGCGAGGTCATGGCCCTTGCTTTTGGCCCAGTTGACGGTGTCGTCCCACAAGTCCGGCGCGCAACCGAGGCGAAAAAGTTTGATCGCCTCCGCCGACACGCCCCGTTTCGCCAGATAGTCGCGGGCGATTTGTCCGGCGGCTTCGTTGGCGAGACAACTTTGCCACCGCTGCGCAATTTGTTCGTGGATTTGCAGCAGCGTGTCCTTGACATGACGCGTTTCCTGCGCGCCGGGAGTCTGGTCAAACTCCAGCGGAATTTTCGCCCGCTCCGCCAGCCGCCGCACCGCGTCCACGAAGCCGATGTTTTCGTATTCCTTGACGAACGTGAACACGTCGCCGCCCTTGTGGCAGCCAAAACAATGGAAGATTTGTTTCTGCGGATTGACGTTGAAGCTCGGCGTCTTTTCCTTGTGAAACGGACACAGCGCCGTGAAGTTCGCCCCGGCCCGTTTCAACGGCAGATAGCCGCCGATGACATCCACGATGTCACTGGCGGCGCGAATCTGTTCGAGGGTTGCGGGAGAAATCCCGGCCATGTCTGCAATCTGCCTGACGGGGCCGCGCGTGGCGAGTCTGCATTACGGCCCAATCCACTCTTTTTGCTTGAGCTGCTTGCCACGCGTTGACACGGTGGGTTTGATCAGCAGAAAGTCGAGATGCTTTTTGATGAGTGGCCCGGTGAGTGATTTTTCAAAGACATACGCCTGCAAGGATTGCAACCCGGGGAAAAATTCACTGTCGAAATTCTTCATCTGATATTCTTTGTAATTTTGGATTTCCTGCTGGGTGTACAGCGGCGCGTTCAACAACGCCAATCCCGCAAACAGCACGCACCCGAAGCGCAACATGCCCGCCGGCATCCCGAGGTAGTATTCCGCCTTTCCAAACGCATCGCTGCCAATCAACTTGCCATGAAGTGCGCGCTTGAAGAACACAAATGCCAGGGCCACGCCCGCCGCCGTCACCAGGTAGGCCACGAGGTAACCCATCAATTGGCTCATCAGCGAAACGTCCGCAAGCCACACGCCGAGCGGTTGATAGGCGATGGAGCAAGCAATGACGATCCCGACCCATTGCAGCACCGGCATCAACTCCTCCGACATGCCGCGCTTGCGGCCACGGAAAATGCCCATGATCAGCACCGCGACCAAAACCAAGTCGAACCAGTTGAATGGTAATCTGTCCAAGCTCATATTCTGCTTTCGCGCTGTCGTTGGCCAACTTCTGTCATCTTTCCCGCTTCTGTCAGCCAGATTTGTGCCACCGCGCTCAGGGCGGATTGGCCACCAGCCAGTAACGAATCGCGGTGGACTGGGGGTGGCGTGGGTCCAGTTCCAGCACCCTCAAATAATGCACGCGGGCCTTGGCCGGGTCGCGCAGCGGTTCGGCGTACAGATTGCCCAGCACCAGGTGTGCCCGTGCTTCGTTGGGGTTGGCCACAAGAACCTTCTCCAACTCGTCGGCGGAGTCGCGTGTATAATTCGCCGCCTTAAGCGCGAGAGCAAAATTGTACCGCGCGTCGGTGGAATCCGGCCGGATGGCCAGTGCGTTTTCCCACGCGGCCAGCGACTGGCGATAATTCCGCGATTCATAGGTGACCAGACCGAGGTTGTAGTGCGCCTCGAAATAGCTCGCGTCCAACTGCGTCGCCTGCTTGTAAGCGGCCGCTGCTTCATTCAGCCGGTTGGCCTGCTGCAATTGCACTCCCTGCGCAAACGCCCGCTCGGCGCCGGCACGGTTGCCCGTCGTCGGCACTGCCGGCGAGAGGTACGTATAACGTGTGCCGGATGGCGCCGCGGAGGCGGCTGGCGCGCTGGGAGTCGGCGATCGAATTGCGGGCGAGGTTTCGCTTGCGCTCACTGGCAGTGGGGTGACTTTCGACTTCGCGGCCGGGTCGCGGTAGAACGGATTCAGCCGCTGAAAAAAACTGCGCTTCGCTGGCGGCGCCGCGGTGGCAACCATGG
>CAYIOH010000387.1:1163-4498 GCA_964364975.1 uncultured Bifidobacteriaceae bacterium | reverse complement strand
ACGCCGAAGACGATGCCGAGTTTTCCTGCAAGCAAGGACATGGTTCGTTAAAACATTAACAGGGGTACAGCATTACAACGGTAATTCGGCCAATAACACTAAGGGAAATCGGGGGGCGCGGCAAGGCGGGAAACGTTGGAGTTCAAGCTTTAGCTTGTCCTCCCTTTCGCGGGTCGCCCGGGCAAGCTAAAGCGTGGACTCCAACTCAAGTTTTCGTCTTGTGCCAGATGCCTAGCAAACCGCCAAGGCCGCAGAGCAGCAACGCGCCCACAGCCACCGCACTGCTGTTCGCGGAGTGCGGCAGGAAATGCAGCGCCGCTGCGCCCACTGCCGGCCCGGCAAAGTTGCCCAGACCAATCGTCGCTTCATGGATTCCGCCGTGTTCGGCTTTGGTTTTCCCCACATCCATCGAATAGAAGAGCGATGAGTAGTAAATCAATCCCAGGGCGACGCCCAAGACGAGTTGCGCCGCAATCAGCACCGCCAGACTTGGCACCATGAGAATCACCGCGAACGAAATGACCAGCGCGAGATACGACCCGAGCAGCCAGCGGAACTGGTAATGCCAGCCCGGCCAAAACCACAGGGCGAAGAACGCGCCGAGCCGCGCGAAACACCAGACTGAACAGCAGAATCCCGCGAGTGTGGTGGACAATCCCAATCGCCCGGCCACGCCCGGCATGACGGCAACGAGCGTGTTGATGGCGATGTAAGCAAATGGATTCGTCAGCCATGCCATCCGCAGAAATGCCTTGGCGCGCGCGATCGGACGCGGGTTGAGAGGCTGGAACGAACCCACGCCTGACCCACCCACCGGCGGGGCCGGAGGTGGGTTCGTTTGAAGATTCTTTGCTTTGCGTTGGAGCCATACGGTGAACGCGAGTTGGACGACTAGAATCGCAATAGGCACAACGAACAGGCTTTTCAGGCCCAGCTTTTCGAGCATCGCCCCACCGACGAAGTAGGCCAGCGCGCCCATACCGGCCCACACGACGTTGTAAAGGCCGATGATTTGTTGCAGGCGAACGGGTGTTTCGTCTTCACTAACGAGCGCTTCGAGTGGTGGCCAGGTGAAGCCCATGCCGAGGGTCGTCGCGAGCATCACCACCACCTGGCCGGTTGCGTCATCGAGTTGGGTGCCCACGGCCAGGGCCACGATCATGATGACGAACCCGATTTTCAGCGCGGTGAAGCAACCGGCGCGTTGCGCAAACCGCCCGCCCCACCAGACGGCGAACATGTAAACCAGGCCGCTGGCCGCCGCGAGCACAAGGTTGGCCTTGTCCCCGAAGCCAAACTGCTGCTGCATGAAAAAGTAGAGGTAGTAGAAATAGAAGGTCGTCGCGAAGGAATTCAATCCCTCGAGAATGAAACAGCCGGTTTTGACCTGGGCGCTACGCATCACGCACGGGATTACGCAAGCTGCGGGGTGGATTTGCAAGCTTCCCCGTCAAGACCCGCTATCCGGCTGGTCTTGCTTTTAGACAGCTTGCGTGCAACTTACGGCGCGCAATGAACCCGGCACGTCGCTGGATTGATGGCGTGAGCTGGACTGGAACGAAATTGTTTATGGCAACGAACGCACCTGATTTGACGGAACAACCACCCCGCAGCCCGCGCGTGCGGCTCGGGGGTTATGTGATTCTACCGCGCATGTTGGACAAGGGCCGCGCGCTCCTCGCCGGCAAGAATGGCGAATACAAGTATGCCTGCCCGCTCGACCAGCGATTCCTCGACTTCACTGGTGTTGATCCCAAGGCGCTGACAAAGCAACTCGCCCAAGGCAAGGGCGATGGTGAAATCCTCGAATGGATCCAGGATAACGCCGAATTCAAGCGTACGGACTCCGAGATCGCGGCTTGGTCAGCGACGGCGGAGCAGCGCGTGCCGAGCGATCCGGAATCGCGCGACTATTTCAACGGTCTTCACACCAAGACCGCGCCCAAACGCGGGGACATCGCGACCTGGTTCGACCTGCTGGACGTGGATGATTACGTGAGTTTCGGCGGAAAGGCGTAATCGGGGCGTGACTTTACGGAGCAGGGTTACTTCGATAGTTTCTCGAAGTCCGCCTCGCCACTCTTGAACGCCTTCGCTTTTTCGCCGAGGCGCAGGATCTTGACCAAAATCAGTTTGTCCCCGATGGCGATTTTGTTGACCACATCCTGACCTTCGACGACGTGGCCAAAGACCGAATGCTTGCCGTCGAGATGTGGTGTCGCTCTGTGTGTGATGAAAAACTGGCTGCCATTGCTGCCGGGACCGGAGTTGGCCATCGAGAGAATCCCAGGGCCGCTGTGTTTCAGTGACGGATCGAATTCGTCCTTGAAGGCGTAGCCTGGACCACCCATGCCGCTACCCAGGGGGTCGCCACCCTGAACCATGAAGTCAGCGATGACCCGATGAAACTTCAGGCCGTCGAAGAAAGGTTTGTTCTGCAACTTGGGTTTCTGTTTGTGCTGGTCGAGGGGTTTCTTCGCAATCGGTTGCTTTTGCTCATTGAGCACATAGTTGTCTTCCATGTACTGCTCGGCGCTCTCCCATTTCACATAATGCTTGGTGCCCTCCGCCAACCCGACGAAGTTCGCCACGGTCAGCGGCGTCTTCTCAAACTCCAGTTGCAACAAGATTTTGCCTTTGGACGTATCCATCTCTGCGTAGAGGCCATCGGCCAGTTTCCGATCTGCGTCGTCGGCCAAGGCTGTGGTCGCAAGCAGGCCAGCGACGAACGTTACAGTAAGTCGGTTCAAGAAATTGTGTTTCATGGTCCGTATGAAAATGAATCCGGCCCGCGAAGAAAAGTTTTTTCTTGCCGGGATTTCCCAACGTTTATTTGCGCGTGACAAACAGTCGCGTTCCTGACCAAGTTACCGCATGAACAAAGCCGCCATCATCAAAACTTCCGAAGGCGAAATAGTCCTCGAATTCTGGCCCGACGTGGCGCCTGGACACGTTGAAAATTTCAAGAAACTTGCGCAAAATGGCTTTTACGACGGCACCTGTTTCCACCGCGTCATCAAAGGCTTCATGATTCAGGGCGGCGATCCGCTGACGAAGGACGAAGCCAACAAGGGTCGTTGGGGCACGGGCGGGCCGGGGCACCAAATCAAGGCCGAGTTCAACGACAAACCGCACGTTCGCGGCGTGCTCTCGATGGCGCGCTCAAACGATCCGAATTCCGCCGGCTCACAATTCTTCATCTGCCACGGCGATCCACGCTTTCTCGACAAGCAATACACGGCCTTCGGCAAGTTGATCAAAGGCGACGACGTGCTTGAAAAAATCGCCACCACGCCGACCCAACACGGCGACCGGCCGGTCAAGCGGATGAACGT
>CAYIOH010000387.1:0-1063 GCA_964364975.1 uncultured Bifidobacteriaceae bacterium | reverse complement strand
TCAGCGGAGATGGCGGGGCAACTCGACAAACGCGCCCGCCAACTCGCCGAACAAAAGGGGCGCAGTTACGACGACGCGCTGGCGCATCTGCTAAACCTGATGAAGCAAGGCTGGGCGGCGAAGGAGCGCTGAATCGAGTGGCATGAGCCGGCGCACAGCGTTTGACTTTCAGTCCTCGACCCTTGACTCTCGGCTCTCGACATGATCAAGCCTTGGCAAACAATTAGTTCCACGCCCATCGGCAATTTCCGCATTTTCACCATGCGGTCGGATAAAAAAATTTCGCCGCGCACCGGCCAGGAACACGATTTCGTCATCCTCGACAGCGTCAACTGGGTGAACGTCATTGCCATCACGCCCGACCAGCAATTGGTGATGATCGAACAATTCCGCCACGGGTCGAACACGGTGGAACTCGAAATCCCCGGCGGCATGATGGACGCGGGCGAAACCTCGCCGGTCGCAGCAGCCGTGCGCGAGTTGCGCGAAGAAACGGGCTACGAAGGCACGAAGGCGCGCGTGCTCGGGAAGGCTTTACCGAACCCCGCCACCCAGAGCAACACGTGTTTCACCGTGCTGGTGGAAAATTGCCGCTGCCTGCATCCGGTGGAATTTGACCACGGCGAAGATTTGATCACGCGCCTCGTCCCGGTGGCCGACGCGCCCCGGCTTGTCGCGGAAGGGAAAATCAACCACACGCTCGTTGTGACGGCGTTGTATTACTTCGACCTGTGGCGGCGCGGGTTAAAAACGCTGGAGTCGTAGCCGCGGCGGCGCGTTCAGTGCCGTGCGAAGAATTCAAGTGCGATACGGCTGAACGCGTCGGGATTTTCCAAATGCAACCCGTGGCCCACGCCGGGCACGACGGCGCGCTCGGCGCTGGGAATTGCGCCCGCCAGCTCCTTTATCGTCAACTGGAACAGCTTCGTGGTGAGCTCCCCTTCGACGAGCAATGTTGGCGCGTGGATGCGCGCGGCCAGCTTCGCCGAGAACGAGTTGCCCGCGCTCATGCCGTTGAGCATCGGTTCGAGAGTATGCACGTTATCGAACATCACTGCACGCG
>CAYIOH010000386.1:0-4514 GCA_964364975.1 uncultured Bifidobacteriaceae bacterium | reverse complement strand
CACATCGCCCGGTTCCTCGCCGATTTTCACCAGGTCCACCATGAGTTGCGGGAACACTTTGCTTTGCGCCAGCGGCTGCGCGAGGGTTTTGCCGTCCGTCACCGCGTCGCGGGTTTTCGAGATGGCGGACTTAAGCAGGCGGTTGGGCATGACCTGCTCGGTGATTTTCAAGGCGGTGAGCACCGGCACGCCGTTTTCCAACAGCGTCGAAAGCGTGCGCGCAAACTGCCCAAACAAATTTAGTTTAATCACCTTGCCGATCACGGGCAGGTTCATCTTCCACTGATCCAGCCGTTCCTGTCCCGATTCGGTCGCTTGGAACCGTTTGAATAAAATCACCCCGGCTATCACCATCGCAATGCCCAGCCACCAGTAATGCGTGAAAAAATATCCCACCGCTATGAGCATGCGCGTCGGCAACGGCAGGGTAATCTCGAACCCTTTGAACATTTCCACGAAATGCGGCAGCATGAAATAGATAAAAAACAGGATCAACCCCACGCCCACACAACAAACCAGGATCGGATAAATCATGGCGGAGGTCATTTTTCCCTGCACTTCGGCAAACTGTTGGAAGTGCCCCGCCATGCGCCGCAACACATCCACCAGCGCGCCGCTCGATTCACCCGCCCGGACCATGTTCACGTAGAGATCGGAGAAAATCACCGGCTGCTTCGCCATCGCATCGGAGAGACTTTTGCCCTCCATCACGTCCTGCCGGAGTTGCTTGCTCACTTCGGACGGAATCCCCTTGGATTCCAGGTGAATCATGCTGTTGAGCGCCACGCTCAAGGGCATGCCCGCCTGGAGCAGGTTCGCCAGTTGCTGCGTGAAAGTGGCCAGCTCCTGCAATTTGGGTTTGCGCTTCTTCGTCAGCGCCTCCCGCAACGCCGGCGGCAGCATCGCCGTGAAGGAATCCTTGCGGCCGACCTTCTCGCTGCTCGCCGCGACCGCGCCTTTGGCGGTTTCGACCGACACGGGAAAAAGCCCCAGACGCTCGATCTGCGTCAGTGCCGCCGGACGATCGGCGACGTCCAAGACGCCCTGCACGACTTCGCCGCTGCGCCGCCGCGCTTTGTAAGAAAACTGTGGCATAATCTCGAATTGCTTCTCTTTGATAACCCAAACCGCGTTAAAGTTTCTGGTCGCGAGACGAAAGTCGAGCGTCGAGCGCCGGACACCACACCCACTGGCGAAGCTCAACCTCTCGACCCTCGACCCTCGACCCTCGACTCGTTAAGGCTTCCCCGCCGATACCCCTGCAAATCCACCGTCACGTGCAGGTAGCCGATTTCCTTGAGCGCCGCCGCCACATGCGCCGACACCCCGCTCTCCAACAACTTCGGCAATTCCGCCGGCCCAACTTCGATGCGGGCTAAATGAGTGACGAGACTGCCATTTGCCGGTCCACCGCTTCCTGTCACCTGCCACTTGCCACCTGTCACTCCGAGCTCGTGATGCCGTACCCGCACATCGTAGAACCCATGACGCTTGAGAACATTTTCCGCCGCCTCGATCATCCGCAACTTCTCCGCCGTCACCGGCTCGCCGTGCGGGATGCGCGAACTCAAACACGCCATCTGCGGCTTGTCCGCCGTCGGCAATCCCAACTGCGCCGACAATTCGCGAATCTCCGCCTTCGTCAGCCCAACTTCCTTCAACGGCGCGCGAACTTGAAATTCCTTCGCCGCCTCCGCGCCCGGACGGAAATCGCCAGCGTCACTCGCGTTTTCGCCGTAGGCGATGACCGCAAAACCCTCCGCCCTGGCCAACGGCACCAACTCCTCAAACAGTTCGTGCTTGCAGAAATAACAGCGGTTGGCGGGATTCGCGAGGTAGTTTGGATTTTCAAATTCCGACGTGCGCACCACCTCCACGGGAATTCCGAACTGTCCGGCCACCGCCAAGGCTTCCGCGAGTTCACGTCGCGGCAAACTCGGCGAATCGGCGATGACCGCCAGCGACTTCGCGCTCAGGACATCGTGCGCCACGCGCGCCAGAAACACCGAATCCACCCCGCCCGAATACGCCACGAGGCACGAGCCATACGAACGCAGCAATTCGCGCAACGCTTCCAGTTTGTCAGCCACAGTCACGACTTCAGCCTGCCACTTGCTGGAAGACTTGTCGAGACACGCCTGTTACCTATCCAACTGACTCCGCATTTTTCTCCCTCTCTGTCCCTCGCCCACCCGCTGCGGCACGCGACCACCGGAAGTCCTGCCGCGTTCGACTTGGCACGAATTTACTTTCCTCAGTAAGGAAGTCCCGGGTTCAACGGCTCAGTTCAACGGCAGTGTATCCCTTCATGCCGCCGCATTCAGCCCATCCACAAACGACGCTTGCTCGCGGCGGCATGAAGGGATACACTGCTTCAAGTTAGGCCGCCTCGCATTATGGCACAAAGTCAAAAAGTCATGCTAAAGCGGTTCGGCGTCATCTTTGCGCTGCGGGGTATATTGTACGTGATTCAAGCCTTCCTAGCCTACCGTGCTCTTTACCGAAGCCTGATTGAGAACGTTTTCTCTATCGTTTTCTTTGCGCTCCTTGCCTTAGCGTTCATGATCATATCCTATACGTTACTCTCAGGCATCCGACGTTCGTCCCGACTGTTTTTCAGCATCGGTCTCGCGATGCTTATTCTGGATCCCTGTTTCGTTTGGTTCAGCAGTTTCATCGTGAAACATTTGGTTTGGGTGTTGGGAGTTACGCTATTGTCCGCCTTAGTTTTTTGCTGGCTTCGTTCCAAGAGTGGAGCAACGCCACAACACAACGGCCTAATACCGAGATAGGCTGCAAATCTCGCTGAAGCTTTTTTAGAATCCTCCGCCATGCCGTCCGTCGTCAACGTCACGATTCACGCCAGCCAGTTTCCCGAAAACGTGCGGCGTGACTTGCTCGAATCGCTGCGCTCGCGGCAGGTCAATCACAAGTTTCATTACGACAGCCTCAAGCAGACCCAGAAATGGCTGGCGCTGCATCAGGCGTATTCGCCGTCGCGCAACGACCCCGACGGCACCGCGATTTACAACGCCGCGTTCGCCGCCGCCGTTGCGGCCCATGCGACGTCACCGGCTCACGTCATCGGCCTGGGCTGCGGTGGCGGACAGAAGGACTCGCGCCTGCTCATGCAACTGGCCGGTTTGGGCAGGCAAATCATTTACACGCCCTGCGACGTGAGCACGGCGATGGTGCTGGTGGCGCGACAGGCGGCGTTGTCCGTGGTAGCGGATGAAAACTGTCTGCCGTTCGTGTGCGACCTTGCTTCCGCCGATGATCTGCCCGACGTTTTCGCCACCCGTCACCCGTCACCCGTCACGCGTTTGATCACGTTCTTTGGGATGATGCCGAACTTCGAGCCGGACCGCATCCTGCCGAAGCTCGCGAAACTGGTTCGGCCTCACGACCAATTGTTGTTGAGCGCGAATCTGGCCCCCGGTCCGGACTACGCCGCCGGTGTGCAACTCATCCTGCCGCAGTATGACAACGAACCGACCCGCGACTGGCTGATGACATTCCTGCTCGACCTCGGAGTCGAACGCGCTGACGGCGAATTGCGGTTCGCCATTGAAGACGAAATCAGTGGGAGCGGCTTGAAAAAGATTGTGGCGCGCTTTCATTTCACGAAGCCGAGGCGGATTGAAGCCGAAAACGAGGTGTTCGACTTCCACGCCGGCGGCGCGATCCAGCTTTTCTTTTCCTACCGCTACACGCCCGCGCGCGTCCGTGAGATGCTGCGTCGCCACGCGCTGACAGTGACCGGTCAATGGATCGTGAAATCAGGAGAGGAATGCGTCTTCCTTTGCCGCCGCCTACAATCGGAGAAGCATGCATAAGGAAACCAGGAAGCCAGGAAGACTTTTCCTGCCTTCATGGTTTCCTTATTGAAAGTCCTTCTGCATTTCAAAAAACCTTCATGGTTTCCAGCACCGCCTTGATGCGCGGCACTTCATGCGTGCGGAACAAATCCGTCTTGCCCAGCGCCGCGAGCACCGCGAAGAACGGCTCGGCGCAGCGCACTTCATCTTGGAAATACTCGAACGCGTGCGGCAGCGCGTGGCAAATCGGGAAACCCAGCGGGCGCAGGCGGAACGTGTTCAAAAAAACGTTCATCTGATGGCGTACGCGCACGGCGCTGTCCTGCAGGTTGCGGTAATAAAAACCAAGGCCGGGGTCCAAGAAAATCTTTTCCACGCCGTTGCGCTGCGCGATTTCGATCTGCCGCGCGAAGTAATCGCGCATCATTTCAACCGGGTCTGCGCTGAAATCGAAATCGCCCACTTCGCGCACGTTCTTACCCTGCACGTAGCAGATGATGGCCGCCGCGTCGTGCGCCGCGACCATGCGGAACAAATCATCGCTGCGATCCGTGCCCGTGAGGTTGAGAATGTTGGCGCCCGCTTCCAGACAGGCGCGCGTCACTGCGGGTTGGTAGGTTTCTACCGACACCAGCATACCGCTTTCGCGCAAAGTCTTGATGACCGGAAGCAATTGGGTGTTTTGCCCCGCATCAT
>CAYIOH010000385.1:0-4536 GCA_964364975.1 uncultured Bifidobacteriaceae bacterium | reverse complement strand
CAGGCATGTTCAAAGTAAGCGGGAATTTTTCACACAGGCTCTAAACGCCGCTTCATCGTTCATAAGTCCCAGGCTGCTCGTTTCATTTATGCCATTCGGACGCCGAAGCGGCCTGAAGGCCGCGCTCCTCCGCATCTCCTGTCCAATCAACGGCTGGCATTTTTCCTACTTTCGGCTGACAATCCGTTCATGGCATCCGGCAACAACCCGCCGAATCAGCGACGGGGCAATTCCAAAATCACCACGATCATCTTCGATGCCGATGGCGTCGTCATTGATTCGGAAAAGATTTGGGACGAAGCGCAGGAGGAGTTTGCGCGGCGGCACGGCATCCCTTACGAACGCCAGAAGATCAAAGCGCTGCTGGCCGGGCGATCCCAAGCCGAAGCGGTTGAAATTCTAAAAACGCAATACGGCCTTACCGGAGACACACAATCACTCGCAGACGAGCGAATGGAACTGGTCAAGCGCGAGTTTGCGAAAGGCGTGGGATTCGTGCCCGGCTTCCGCGAGTTCTTCCATAGAATTCAGGCGGACTATCAAACCTGCATTGCCACCTCGATGCCGGAGGAATTGCTGGCGATCGTTGACGGTCGGCTGGGACTGTCGGGACTGTTTGGTGGACAAATCTTTTCGCTCATCGCCGTGGGTTACCGTTCCAAACCCAACCCGGACATTTTCCTCCATGCCGCGAAGCAGTTGGACGCCGAACCGGCCAACTGTCTCGTGATTGAAGACGCGCCGCACGGAGTGGAGGCGGCCAGAAGAGCCAGGATGAAGTGCATTGGCCTGACCACCACCTTTGACCGGCAGACATTGAGCCGCGCGGATTGCGTGGTGAATTCGTTCGCGCAGATTGATCTGGTAGGTTTTTAACCGCCACGTCGTAACGGAGACCGCTTTCTATTTAAAACGCTCGACACGGTCCTGGAATGGGCGTATCCGTCCAGCAGTTGGAAACGCGAATAATCCGAAAGAAAGTGAGAATCAATTGATCGAAGTTAAACTTAAAAAAAATGAACCGGTGGAAAAAGGATTGCGCCGGTTGAAAAAGCAGATGTTGCGCGAGAACATTTTCGTGCAATTAAGGCAGCGGCGTTATTACGTGAAACCGAGCGTGAGTCTCAGGATGAAAACGAAAGCGGCGAGATTCGAAGCCATGTTGAAGCAACGGCATGCTGATGACTGACCACGGCATTTAGGTCTTTTCCCCGCCACCTCACGGTCCTGCCCTCCGCCGAACAACTCCAGCGCTGCGACGAAACCGACCGCGCCCGTGTCGAAGCGGCGATGGAACAAAGCGCCCGCGCCAGGGTGAAATTGGTGTCGGCAAAACGCAAAGGGAAGAAAGCCAGACCCACATATTCGGCGCGCACCTCCTCGTCGCGGCCCGAGCCACCATGAACCTTACAAGCAAGTTGGATACAACCTTCCCCGGGCAAAAGCGAATTCTGCTTGGCGAGCTCGTCGATAACCTTCGACACGGGACCATGATTCCGCGAGGCACTTTCGTCATCATGGCATCTGGTGACAGGAATATTCGCGCAAAGATTCTTGAAAAGGATGCGCCTCATCGTGGCTTCTCTGTTCCGCTTCCACTTAACAAAGCGGCGGTGGAATGTAGGATCACGCCAAGATACTTGCTGTGGTTCTTCTCCCATGCTTTCATCGGAGAGCATTTGCTGCATCACGCCACCGGCACAGTATTTCTGCGTGTTCCAAAAAACGTGCTTCACGAGCTGCCGATTCCCGTTCCAAAGGGTGCGTCCAAGTTAGTTCTGACGAAGGAAGTCGTGATCAAAAAGACGGACGACGAATTCGGTGTTCAGTTGGGAGCGTTTTACGACGACTACGTTCTGAACGTCCGCCATGGGCGCTACCACACAGCAATCATTTTAGCCGGCGCGATGGCTGAAATGATCGTTTACCAGTCGTTACTCGACCAAGGTGTTGATCGGAAACTTCTGGAACGAGATCACAACCTTGGTCTCGGGAAGATGCTCACCTACCTTAAGCTGCTAAAATTGGAAAAGGAGGTTCCACTTACTCATCTCCACGAGCTTAAAAAGAAACGAAACGCAGCTGTCCATGCAGGGTCTCTTGCTCGCTCAACAGCTCGCTTTGGAAAATCGGACCTCACCTGTTTTGATCATATCGTTCGGCACTACGGCATCTGAATATCAGGGTCACGGACAGAGCCTCACGCCTTCCCCATCGTCCGCGCTTTTTCCAGTATCACCGGTTTCGCTTCTTCCATCATGTCGCGCACGTCTTCGTAGCGCAGGGTGCGTTGCTCGAAGGTGCGCTTTTGCAACATGCCGAGGAAGCGGCCTTCGAATTCTTTGAAGTAGGAGCCGTAGATGTGGTAGCTGTCCGCCAGGTGACAATACCGGCCCAATTGCACCGCCCGGCCGGTGAGTTCAGTGATGCGGGCGGCGATGCGTTTCTGCAATTGCACGAGGGCGAAGATGTTCATGAACGCGGCTTTGTAAGCGTCGTTGGAGCGGAAGCGGACGTTCATGCTCAACACGGGTTGGCCTTCCTCTTCCAGCAGGCGACACCAGATGCTTTGCAGGCAGGCGGGGTCGTAGCAGTCGTTGTCCTCCCACACTTTCCAAGTGATGGCCTGGGCGCGGCGGGTGTGCGAGGTCTTGGCCAGTTTCTGGCAGATGGTTTCGATCTGGTCGAACGGTTTGAGGGTAGGCACTGCGTATTGGAACAGGCGTTGGTGGTAGGTGTATTCCCAGCGCGTGTCCCTGGCGTCGTTGGGGTCGCGCACGAGGTGGTCCTTGATGCCGTCGCAGACTTCCATCACGTATTCCTGCAACTCGGCCGGGCCGCCGGGAAAATCCTTGTGAATCATCGGTTCGCCCAGCGGGTCGGTGACGGTGATGAGCATGGTGGCATCCTTGCTTGGCGGGTCGTCGGGCTTGTCGTATTCGGTTTTAAGGTTGCAACCCTTCGCGTGGAGTTCGATGAGCGAGAGTTCCCAGGCGCGCGCAATGGAGTCCGCCTCGACGTGTAAAACAGGTATGCCTTTCATGAGTAATCAGTGTGCCCGTGGTCGCCCGGCCAGTTGGAGACCATGGCTGGCTAGTCTTGACCCGGAGCGAGACTCACAAACCCGCCGGAGATTGGCAATGGATTTTGCGTTTTCGTCATTCTTGGTGTGCATGAACTGGCGGCAGGGATGCCGCCCTAACCGGCGCGCTGGGAAGCGCGCCCCTATGTGGAGGCTGCCATCCTGGCTGCCGGTGATCGCGGCTTCCCAGCCGCGAGTTGCTAGGACGCGGTGCGAAAAAATCTCTTTGCTTCCCAGTCCGTCAGGATTAGTTTCAACTACAGAAGCATCTTTTGGAACTTTGGGAACTTATGAAAGGCAAATCATGAAAACAAACCTCTCCTCCTCCATCTGTACGTGTTGTCCCATGAACCGGCGCAACTTCCTCGCCCGCGGAAGCGCCGCCGCCGTCGGCACGCTCGGGTTGCTCGCCGCGCCAGGCTGGCTTGATGCTGCGAAAGCCAAAGGCAAGACGCGCATCCGGATTGTGTATGCCTTGCACGGCGAGAAACAAACCGGACCCGACTGGCCAAACAAGGGATTCGATTTCAAACCGGTCATGGAGCGGGTCAACCGCGAACTCGACCGGCGCTGCAAAGGTTTCGAGTTCGTCGTATCGCTGGCCAGTGGCGAGGAGCAAGCGAAGAAGCTTCTCACGGTGGACCAAGCCGCCGGCGGGATTGATGGCTATCTGGTTTATCAGATGAATTGCTGGAATCGCGTGGTGCAGACGCTCGCCACGTCCGGCAAGCCCGTGCTTTACGCGGATTTTCAATTTGGCGGCAGCGGCGGTTTCCTCGTTTACAACGCCGCCTTCCTGCGCGGCCAAGCGCCGAACGTCGGCTTCGTCGCTTCTTCAGACATCAAAGACCTGGCGGAAGCGGTGAAGTGTTTCAACGTGGTGAAGCGAGGTGGTTCGGTGTCCGATTTCGTCGCGGCCACCGCCCAGGCAAGGATGAAACACACCCCCAAAGCGGGCAAACTCGCCTCCAAGCCGGACGAGGTGAAATGTCTTTCCGCGAATGAATGTCTCCGCCGCTTCAAGGAATCGAAAATCCTCGCCGTGCGTGGGCAGGAAGCAGTGCCCGCGAGCGAAATCATGGGCATTCAGATCCAGCATATTCCGTTCGCCGAACTCAATGACGCTTGGAAAAACGCGGACAAGGATGAGACCCGCGCCGTGGCGGACGGCTGGCAGAAGGCGGCGAAGAAAATCGAAGGTGTGTCACGCGAGACGCTGGAGACCTCCGCTGCCATGTATCTGGCGGAGAAAGCGGTGATGAAGAAACATGGGGCCAGCGGCATCACGATCAATTGCCTCGGCGGTTTCTACGGCGGGCACATTCATGCCTATCCCTGCCTCGGCTTCCACGAGTTGAACAACCAGGCGCTCGTGGGCGGTTGCGAGTGCGACGTGCGTTCCGCCGCGACCATGCTGGCGACAAAGGCCATCCAGAGCGCGCTGCCCATCTCCT
>CAYIOH010000384.1:0-4539 GCA_964364975.1 uncultured Bifidobacteriaceae bacterium | reverse complement strand
GGAATACACGAGAGAAAAAGACCCAATTCCAAACACCAACCTCCAGAGACAATTCAAACACCAAATCTCAAGGCTCGGAAGGGCCTGTCGCGTTTGAGGCTTGGAGTTTGGCGCTTTGCTGGTGGTCAGAGACTGGAGTTTGGGGGTTGCCCGCCGCGCGCTGATCCGCGAAGTCCGGCGGAATTTTTAACAGCTTCAATTGCTTGGCCAGGTCGTCGAGGAACACAGTAACGAGGCTTTGCAGATTCCGTTTTTGCCGGGAAAGGAAATACACAAACGCCGGCAACGTGAGCAGTGACAGGCCCAGCCAGTTCCGCCAGCCGCCGAAAAAGCCCATCACCAGCGCCTCCAATCCCAGCAGCGACCAGAACGCCACGTGCGCCAGTAACGACCACCGCGCCTGCATCCGGCAGCGGATGAGCTGGCGTCCGCGCGGATGGTCTTCCGCCGCCGTCGTGAGTTGCAGATGACTCCAGCGGTTGCCGTAAATCTCCACGTCGAATTCGCTCCAGCCGATGTCCGACCGGTTCGGCCAGCGGTGCCGGTTCAATTCCTCGATGATGCGGGCGACAAAGCAGGTCCGCTCCACGCGTTGCCCGGACCAGTAGCGCGCTTCGTCCAGCGACTCGCCGCTGTCGCGCAGGGCAACCGAGTCGAGCGTCTCGCGCGACGGCCCGGCCAACGGGCGCAAGCGCAACCGGCCCGCGTAACGTTCCCAGCCACGCACGATCGGCTGGAGGAAAAACAAAAGCGCCACCAACGACCGCGACCACCAGCGCGATTTGTTTTTCGGCAGTGACGCCTGCATGCCCGCCGCCGCGCACACGCCCAGGGAAATCAGCAGGCTCGTGACGGCCAGCGGCAACAGTTGGTGAAACGTCACCGAGAGCACCCACAACGGCAGCGTGATCAGCACGTGGTATTCGAGCGTGGTGCAGAGCATCAGGATCAGCGCCGGCGTGGAGGCGTAGAGCGTTTGAAACGGCGCGCTTCCGAACACGCCGTGATAAATGATCGGCTGGCGCAACAGCACGCCGAATTTCGCCGGCGTGTAAATCCGGCCGCGCCAGACGCTGCCGCCGAACGAATTGAAATATTCCGGATGCTTGCGCACGAGCAACGCCTCGGCCTCACCGTAACCGCGTTGCTGCCGCAAATACTCCCCGACGTTCGAGCGCCGGTAATGCCAGACAAACGCCGCCGGACTGAAACCGATTTTGCAGCCGGCCTGTTGCAGCCGCCAGCAGATGTCCACGTCGTCACCGGCCCGCGTGAAGATGGGATCGAAGCCGCCGACCTCGGTAAGCGCCCATTTGTAGAACGCCATGTTGCAGCCGGGGATGTGCTCCGCCTGACGGTCGTCGAGCATCACGTGGGCGGGGCCACCGGGCGAAACCATGACCGACGCGGCCAAGGCACAATCCTCCGGCGGCAGCAAATTCGGCCCGCCCATCCCGGCAAACTCGCTGTTGAGCAAATCGCCGACGAGATAGAAAAGCCAGTCCTCATCCGCGCGGCAGTCTGCGTCGGTGAATGCGATGATTTCGCCTCCAGCGGCGGCGATGCCGGTGTTACGCGCCACCGAGAGGCCAAGGTTTGTATCGTGGCGGAGGCACACAAAACGGCGGTAGGGCGCGTCACTCCGTGCGCGCCCTGCCTGCGCCGCGATTTGCGGCGTCGTGTCGGTCGAACCGTCGTCCACGAGGATGATTTCGTAGTCGGGATAGTTGAGCTTGCCGAGCGATTCGAGACACGCCTTGAGCGTGCGGTCGGCGTTGTAACTGGCAACGACGATTGAAACTTTGGGATGGTGCGACAGTGGAAAATGTGGCGCGGCGCGAAACATTTTCTGCACGACGCGGAATGATTCCTTCGGTTCGCGCGCGCCGGTGGTCAGCCCCATCCGCCAGTCTTCGATTTGCTGTCCGCCGCGATGCCAGTCATCCGTAAAGCTGAACACGACCGCGCCCGCCAAGCCGGCACGGAAGGCCAGTTCGATTTGCCACGCGATGATTTTGCACTTGGCCGCCTCACCTTCGCGCAGCGAATCAATCCCAAACTCGCTGAGCACGAGCGGCTTCGCATCGGCCATCATCTGGAGCCGGGCGAGATAATTTCTGAAGGGCTGCGGTTGATGCAGATAAACGTTGAAGCAGACGAAATCGAGGGCTTGCGGGTGCAGAAATTCCGTCGGCGGATAATTCGTGAAGGTGCAGAGGCAGTCCGGGTCAACGCGCTTGGCTTCGAGCACCAGTTCATCAATGAAGTCCGCCACCTTCGCCGCGCCGCTCCAACGCACCACATCCGGCGGAATTTCGTTCGCGACGCTGAAGGCTAACACCGCCGGGTGCTGCGCACAACCGCGAACCGCGCCGCGAACCGCCTCCCGCGCGCCTTCACGGTCCGCCGGCGAATCGAGAAAACAGAGGTGTTTGTTCCACGGGATGTCAATCAGCAGGAGCAGGTCGTGCTGCGCGGCGAGGTCGAGAACCCATTTGGGCGGGACGTGGTAAATGCGCAGCAGGTTCGCGTTGAGTTCGCGGGCGAGGGCGAAGTCGCGGGCCGTCTGCTCTGGGGAGGCGAACGGTAATCCGGCGGCTTTGGGCGCAAAGGGGCCGTACGCCACGCCTTTGAGATAAAGCTTCTCGGCGCCGCGTCGGAAAAATTTCCCATCCACGCTGACGCGCGGACGGGTTGCCCCGGATTCGGTCACGGGGTTTGGACGGTGACGGTGAACATTTTAATCAAATTGCCCGTGCATTGGCGCGCAAGATTGGAAAAAGAACTTGCCGCAGCCCGCCAGTCGTAGCCTATTGCCCGCGATGAAAGAACTGCCCCATACCCATTCCTGCTTCGTTTGCGGTGAATCGAATCCGCAGGGATTGAAGCTGCGCTTTGAAACCGACGGTCGCATCGTCCAAGCGCGCTTCCACCCGCGACCGGAGCATGTTGGATTCAAGAACGTCGTGCATGGCGGCCTCATTGCCACGGTGTTGGACGAAATCATGGTTTGGGCCTGCGCGGTGCAGACGCGGCAGTTTGCTTTTTGTGCGGAACTGAACGTGCGGTTTCTCAACCCGCTGCCGCCCGGAGTAGAAGTCATCGTCACGGGCGAACTCACGGCCAACCGAAAGAATCGGATTTTTGAAGCGAAAGCCGCCGCGTGCAGCGCCACCGGCACAACCTTGGCCGAGGCCATGGGAAAATTTCTGCCACTCAATGCTGCCGACGTGACGCAGATGGCCGCGGATTTTGTGGGCGATCCGAGTTGGATTCTCGGTCAACGGACATGATCCAAAATATATCCTCGGCAAGCTCGACCGGAGAATTGATACTCGCCGTGTGAATAAAACCACTCCTGCCAGATTGGTTCACGGCGGCACGCGCGTGCCGCCGCGCTGGCGCAAGGGGGTGGAACGTATCCTCATAACCGAACAGCAGATCGCCCGGCGCATCCACGTGATGTCCCGCGACATTGAGCGCGATTTTCGCGGGCACGAAACGGTTGTCGTCTCGCTGCTCAATGGCACGGTGATGTTCCTCGCCGACCTCATCCGTCATCTTTCGCTGCCGTTGCGGCTGGATTTTATCGGCGTGTCCAGCTACGGCGCGGGCACGGAATCCGGCGAGCTCGTGTTCACCAAGGAACTGCGCCTGGATGTGCACGGGCGCGACGTGCTGCTGGTGGACGACATTCTCGACACCGGAAAGACCTTGAGCCGCGTCATCCCAAAACTGCGCGCACTGAAACCGCGGCGCATCAAAGTGGTTGTGCTGCTGGACAAGCCGGAGCGCCGTGTAGAAAAGGTGGAGGCTGATTATGTGGGTTTCACCATCCCCAACGTGTTTGTGGTCGGATACGGACTGGACTACGCGGAGAAATACCGCAACCTGTCGTTCGTGGGCGTTTTAAGGCCGGAGATGTATCAGACGTAAACATATTCAACAGGCTGGGTGAGAAAATTTGAGGGCAGACATTGTGGAAAGCTTGTGGGCCCCGTGTCCGTACTCATGTTTTCTAACCCAGCCGCTTCCGAAACTGCCGGCACGCCTGGGTCACGTCCTCGGCATTCAAGATCGCCGACACCGCGCAAATTCGCTTGGCCCCCGACGCCAGCACGTCGTCGAGGTTGTTGAGGTTGATCCCGCCAATCGCGAACCACGGGATTTTCACGTGCCTTGCCGCCCAGCGCACGTATTCCAATGTGACCGGTTTTGCATTCAGCTTCGTGGGTGTGGCAAAGACGGGCCCGATGGCGATGTAATCCGGGCCGGCGGCCAGCGCGCGTTTGGCCTGAGCGGGAGTGTGAGTGCTCAGCCCGATGCGCAAGATTCCGCATTTGCGGGAAGGCGTGTGTAGTTGGCAGACGTGCACATGACCCGCCTCAAAAAAATCCTCCTGGCCTAGATGACAGAATTCCGCGCTAATCTCCTGGGCCAAGGCCAGATGGTCGTTGATGACGAGGCCGACTTTCGCCCGACGCGTGATGGGCAGGATCGCTTCTGCCATGCGCCGGATTTCATCGAGTGGTGAAGTTT
>CAYIOH010000383.1:0-4546 GCA_964364975.1 uncultured Bifidobacteriaceae bacterium | reverse complement strand
ATCATTGACCTGTGCTGGGGCATCAGCGAGGAAGCCCGGCGCAGCCACCGCACCCTGCGCAACTGCGTCTTCAGACTTTGGCGCCTTGCCGTTTGCCGGCGGGCCAGCCTTGCTTTGGTTCCCCGCGCACCGCGAGCACAGCACAGGGCGCATACCGGATGACTCGTTCGGCCGTACTTCCCAGCAATACGTGCTTCAGTCCAGTATGACCGTGGGTGGCGATGATGATCAGGTCGGACTTGAGCGCGCGGGCCGTTTTGACGATTTCGTCAAAGGGTTTGCCGTGACGGACCAGGACCGCTTCGACGTGGCCCTGCCCCGCCAACTTGCACCCAAAGTCAGAAAGCTCGGCTCGCAACCGACGTTCCAACGTCTTGTGGCTGACCGCAAGGGCGTGCGTTTCAAACCGGTGGAACGGGTCCGGCTCGATCACGGTCACCAAGGTGATTCGCCCGCCGTATTGCCGGGCAAAATCCGCGGCGGCCAGCAGCGCGAATCCCGACGGTCTGGAAAAGTCAATGGGCACCAGAATGTTTATCGTTTTTGCTGGCGCGGACGCTGGCAAGAGGTTTTCAGAAACGGTCGGCTTGCGTTTGCCGGCCTTGGATGGCGATGACTTCATATTGCTGGCGTTTATAGAATGTAACCGGAGGATGAGTCAAGGTGCGCGTCCACATTTCTGCTGGCGGAACGGTGCGGTCGCCTGCTAAAAACACCTGGCAAGTATTGTGGAGAACCCAGCCATGCGCGCCAAAACATTCAGAAGGTGAAAGGAGCAACCGATGCCTGCTGAAATCCATTGCCCCAAGTGCGCCTCGGTCAACGTCATCTTCAGCAAGAAGCGCGTCGTGAATGTTTGCGAGGATTGCGGTTCCGAGTTCGCGGCGGACAAACCCTCCACCCCGCTCCGCATTTTCCTGAGCTACGGCCACGACGCCAACGAAGAACTGGTCCGCCGCATCAAGACCGACCTGGAAAAGCGCCGGCACGATGTCTGGTTTGACAAGAACGAGATCAAGTTCGGTGACGAATGGCGGCGCTCCATCACCGACGGCATTTTGAAAAGCAATCGCGTCTTGTCCTTCCTCTCGAAACACTCCACGCGCGACCCCGGCGTCTGCCTCGACGAAATCGCGATCGCCATCGGCGTGAAGGGCGGCAACATCCAGACGATTCTCGTCGAGAGCGAGACGGACGTGAAGCCGCCGGCCAGCATCAGCCACATCCAATGGCTCGACATGCACGACTGGAGACAAGCACACGGCGTCGTCCGTGCCGAAAAGGACAAAGACGGTCATGCGTTCTCCGTGGGTGATGCGGCGTGGGAACAATGGTATCAGCGCAATCTCGTCGAGATCGTCCGCGTCGTGGAGAGCGACGAGAGCCGCCGGTTCGCCGGAGAAATTCAAACGCTGGCGGACCATCTCAAGCCCATCTCGTCAGACTCGCGCGTGGCCACGCTGCTGAAGAAGGGATTCATCGGACGGAAATGGCTGTTCGAGGCCATCGAGCAATGGCGGCTTGGAGTCCCGGCTTCAGACGGTTCGGCCGCCGCGCCGCCTAAAGGCGGAACTGCAAACGAGGGCACTTCAAGCCGCCTCTTCTGGATCACCGGCGACCCCGGCGTCGGCAAGAGCGCCTTCGCCGCGCACCTCACCCACTTCGGACGCGACAAAGTCATCGCCGCGCAATTCGTCGAATGGGACAAGCCCGACCACCGCAACGCCCCGCGCGTCGTCCGCAGCCTCGCCTTCCAACTCGCCACCCGCCTGCCCGACTACCGCAAGCTTCTGCTCACCCTGCCCGAGATCGCCGAACTCGACCGCAAAGACCCGGCGGAACTCTTCGACTACCTCCTCGCCAACCCGCTCAAGACCGTCATCGGCGGCGGACGCGAGCGGCAGATCATCGTCATTGACGCGCTCGACGAAGCCGGCGAGGCCGGGCGCAACCCGCTCGTGGAAATGCTCGCGCGCCACGCCCCGCGCCTGCCCGACTGGCTTGGCCTCGTCGTCACCAGCCGCCCGGAAAGCGCCGTCCAAACCCCGCTGCAAGGGCTGAACCCGTTCGTCCTCGACACCCGCACCGAGGCCAACCGCGCCGACGTCCGCGACTACCTGCGCCACGAACTCGCCACGCAACTCCAGCACCGCTCCGACACCGACCGCCTCCTCGGCCAAATCCTGGAAAAGAGCGAAGGCGTGTTCCTCTACGCCGAACGCTTCTGCGACGACGTCCAGCACGGCCACCTTTCGCTCGACCGCCCGGACCAATTCCCGCAAGGCCTCGGCGGCATCTTCTGCCAATGCTTTCAACGCCAGTTCCCCGACCTGGAAACATTCCGCAAAGACATTCGCCCCGCCCTCCGCGCCATCCTCGCCGCCCGCGAACCCCTGCCCGTGGAAATCCTCCAATGCCTCTTCCACTGGCAGGACGAAGACCTGCGCGACTTCACCCGCACCCTCGGTTCGCTGTTTCCGGTCACAAAGGAGGCGACCGGACAAACCATCAAGCCTTACCACAAGTCGCTGGCGGACTGGCTCGCGGATGAGGCAAGGGCTGGGCTGTATTTCGTGAGTGAGATGGAAGGTCATCGAACGTTGGCCGATTTGTTTTGGAAGGAGTTCGAAAACGGAAGAGGTGTGCCGAACATGACCCATTTTGCACTCCGCCACGCTTGTTTTCACTTGAGAGAAGTCGGAAGGGAAGACCAGTTGCAAGAGATATGCGAGAACCCCGCTTTTCGGGGTCGGCGTATCGCCATCGGCCTCAAACCCAAGATCTTCCTGTCACGCGCATCCAAGGGGCTCGGCACCTTGGCGGGGAGCGTTGCGTGGGTGCTTGGAGAGATGGGCTTTGATGTCATTCACCAGTCCGATTTCGGCATGAGTTGGCGCAAGATCCGTTTTATGCTGATGGACAAGATACGGGATAGCGACAATGTCCTCTGCCTTGTGGGTCCCGCCTACGGCTTCGCGCCCCCGCGTCCCGTGCCCGAGTTTGTGGATCCTGACACAGGACGCACGGAGTTTTCCTACACACAAATGGAATTCCTGCTCGCCCGCCGCCTGCGGAAGCCGGTCATCACCGTCCTGCTCGCGGACAGTTTTCCGTTCGATCCCTTCCAGCAGACGGATGAAGAGGGGCGGCTCCAGAGCGGTTTCATCCGCGACTATTCCCTCAAAGATGAACATCAATTCCATAGATACGCCACGGAAGCGTCACTACTCGACGCTTTGCGTCGCGAGGACATCCCACTCCCACTATCGCCTCAGTAGTGAGGGTCGAAGGGGTCCCCCTTGAAACTTGGAACTCGGCTCGATACCGCCAAGCCAACTGTAAATCCGTCCGCGTCTTCATCATCAGCACCTTCCGCGACATGCACGCGGAGCGGGATCGTCTCGTCACCGTCGTCTTCCCGGCGTTGCGCGAGCGCGCCTCCCACTCGCACCGCGACTTGGAGAAGGTCCGCCGAATCCGCAACGAACTCGAACGGCGCGGGCACAATCCGCTCCTGTTTTTCCTCAAGTGCCAGGATTTGTCGCCCTCTCCCCCAAAGTCCCCCCTCTCTCGTCTGGCCGGGAATGGGAGAGGAGGGTTTGGGGCGAGAGGGCCAATCCACACTGGACGACGCGCGCCTGCCCGAACTCATCCGCGATGAAATCAAAGCCTGTGACCACGGCTTTGGGTCTTGCCGCTCACGGTTATGACGTGCTAGATTGCGGCCATGAGCAGCATCGCTGAAATTGAAAACGCCATTGAAAAGTTGCCCGCTCCGCAGGTGGAGGAACTGGCTGGCTGGCTGGACAACCATCGCGTAAGGCGGGCCACGCCGCCGCCGGTGGAAAGCTGGCTGCAACGCGCTCGCGGGGCGGCCCGGCCCGGCGAGACGACGGCAAAGGTGATGGCCCTCACCCGTGGTGAGGAATGATTCTTTTCGACACCAACGTCCTGCTGGACATCGCCACCGCCGACCCGGTCTGGCTTTCATGGTCGGAAACCCAATTTCGCACGGCGGCGGCCCAAGGACCGATTCCCATCAACCCGATCATCTACGCCGAACTCGCTCCGGCCTTCACCAGCGCCGCCGATTTGGACCGATGGCTTGATCCGGCAATTTTTCAACGGCTGCCTTTGCCTTACGCCGCCGGGTGGCTCGCAGCGCAGGCTTTTTTGAAATACCGGCGCAGCGGAGGTGTGAAGACCTCGCCGCTGCCGGATTTCTACATCGGAGCGCACGCGGAAGTCGAAGGACACACGCTCGTCACGCGTGACGCCGCGCGTTATCGCACATATTTTCAAAACGTTCCGCTCATCGCCCCGACTTGATGAGACGTTAGCGCGATTTTCGCGCCTGCCCTAACTCATCCGCGATGAAATCAAAGCCAGAACATTTTTTGTCCTCTGCAACACGCGCGCTTCGCGGCATTCAAAATGGGTGAGGCAGGAAATTGAACTGGTCATACAAGTCACGAAGCGACCGCGCCAGACGGTCGTGGTGATGAATCTCGAAAGGGATTTGCAGACGGAACTTCCCAAGCTCGAC
>CAYIOH010000382.1:0-4546 GCA_964364975.1 uncultured Bifidobacteriaceae bacterium | reverse complement strand
TCCTTCTTCGGCCTCGGTGCGGTGAATTTGTTTTTCTGGCTTACGGTGAAAACGCTTCCAGCTTCAAGCCCGCTGCTCGCCGTGGCGTCGTGGGCGTTCGTGGTGGGCGCGATCACGATGCCGATTTGCTGCGTGCTAATGGCGCACTTCCCAAAACTGCGCCTGGTTTTTTCCGTGCCGGTTATCAGTCTCATCGCCGGGGCCGGACTGACGCTCCCCGCGATCATGTGGAGTGGAAATTTCCACGCGGTAGTCCAAGCGGAACAATTCTCCCTCACCCCGGCGCTCTCCCGCTGGGAGAGGGGGTTGCTATTGTCAGCCCCGGTTTTTGCGTGTGTCCCTGTGACCAACACCGACGCACGAAATGTCGAAAGCCGGCGGAAGATTCTCCCAGCGGGAGAGGGTTGGTGTGAGGGAGAGGTGTTCGAATCACTCTCGCTTTCACAATATCCACACGCTTCACCATCGGATCACTTCAACCTCCTCCAACCATGAAACGCATCGGATTCATTGCCATGAGCGGGGTGCGCGCGCACAACCCGGAACTCACCAAGCTCGGCCTCACGCTACCCGGCTTCGTCGAACGCAACAAACAGATCGCGTCCCTGCCGAGTCTCGGCCTGCTGACGCTGGCCGGCCTGACGCCGGAACAATTCCACGTGGAATACCACGAGATCGCCGATTTGAAACAGCTTGGCGGATTGCCCGACCATTTCGATCTCGTCGCGATCAGCACCTTCACCGCGCAGTTCTACGAAGCCTGCGAGGTCGCGGATTATTATCGCGCCAAGAGAATCCCCGTCGTGATGGGCGGCATCACGGTGTCGTCGCTCGTCGAATCCTCCCTCCAGCATTGCTCCAGCGTGGTGATCGGCGAAGGGGAACCGCTCTGGCCGCAGGTGTTACGCGATCTGGAGCAGAATAATCTGCAACCGCGCTACGCCAGTTTGCCCGCCGGCAACTTTGATCTGCGCGACGCCCCACTGCCGCGCTTCGATTTGCTTGACCCGGACAAATACAACCGCATCACGGTGCAGACGAGCCGCGGCTGCCCGCATCGCTGCGAGTTCTGCGCGAGTTCAATTCTGCTCACGCCACGATACAAGGTGAAGCCGGTGGCAAAGGTCATCGCCGAGATTCACGAAATCAAAAAAATCTGGCCGCGCCCTTTTATCGAGTTTGCCGACGACAACAGCTTCGTCCACCGCGAGCACTACAAACACCTTCTGCGCGAATTGGAGAAGGAAAATCTGCGCTGGTTCACCGAAGCCGATGTGCGCGTGGCCGAGGACGACGAATTGCTCGGCCTCGCGCGCGATTCCGGCTGCCAGCAAATCCTCATCGGCCTCGAAAGTCCGCGCCGCGCCAGCCTCGACGGCATGGAGTTGAAAAATAATTGGAAAGCCCGCCAGCCGGATTACTACAAGGGCGCCATCGCAAAGATTCAATCCTACGGCATCACCGTGAACGGCTGCTTCATCCTCGGCCTCGACGGCGACACGCCGGAAGTGTTCGACGATGTGCTGGCGTTCGTGCGCGAGTCCGGTCTCTACGAAGTACAGGTCACATTTCTCACGGCGTTTCCCGGCACACCGCTCTACGCCCGGCTAAAGCGCGAAGGCCGGATCATCCGCGACCAAGCGTGGGAACTCTGCACACTCTTCGACATCAACTTTACGCCGGAGAACATGAGCGTGGCCGAATTGCAGAGTGGTTTCCTTGGTCTCGTGAAACAACTTTACTCCGCTGAGGAAACGAACGAGCGCCGGCGAAATTTCAGAGCTATGCTGAAGCGGTCGCCTAACTTTGGCCGCCGCCCCAAGCAGGAGGAAGAATTGTTGGCGGCGTGAGATGCGCCCGCCATAATGCTGCGGGAAAACGTTGATGCCATGAATGGGAAGATCATCGGTGGTCTGGCGGTGGCAATCGCGGTCGCGGGTTGCGCCACCAAGCCAGCCGCGTTGGGGGATCAAACCGGTCTCTACCAACACCTTACCTTCTCGCCGGATGGCCGTTTCTTGGCCGCCTCCCATCCTTTGGAGGGCGCGAGCGTCGTCTTCGACCTGACTTTGCGAACGGAATCCTCCTGCTTCAAGCCGACCAAGAAACTGAAGAGCGGCGATGTCGCGGGCTTGTCCTATAGTATTTCACATTGACATCGGCACACAGTCTGACCGGTTCAAGGGCCTGAAAGCTTATGGCCTTGATTTGCGGGAGCGGGTGGTCAAATTCATCCACCGCGGCGGTGCCAAAACCGAGGCGGCCCGGCGCTTCAACCTCGGTCGCCGCACGGTCTGCCGCTATCTGGCGACCGCCCAAAAGGAAACCCTGTCCCCCAAAACCAGCTGGGGTCATTTGCGCAAGCTCGACCCGCACCAACTCCACGCCCACGTCAAAAAACATCCCGCCGCCACCCGCAAGGAACTCCAACAGGTGTTTGGCGTCAGCCATCATGCGGTCGGGGTGCGCTTGCGTCAGCTGGGCTTCACGCTTAAAAAACTCGCAAAATATCGCGAACGCAACGGGGTGCAGCGGTGGCTCTTCCGCCGCGAACTGGAAAAGCTGGCCGGCACGCCCGCCTTTTACTGGGACGAGCGCGACGCGGATCACACACCCGCGTGCCGCGAGACGCCCAGGATGGTGAAAAAATGAGGGGTTTCATGTGAATAAGTTTTGCGTTTTCGCCGTTGCAAAGATATCGCCGCGACCTAGATTGGCCTTGGTTCCTCATCCTTTTTCACAGGCAGGGAATCGTCTTAAGAGGGGCGGCCAAGAGCTCGGGTCGCCCTTTCTTTTTTTTCAGCCACGCGTTCTGCCGATGGGCGTTTCACCACTCGATCACCGCCGCGCCCCAGGTCAAACCCGCGCCGAACGCCACCATCAGGATCAAATCGCCCCGCTGAATCCGTCCGGATGACACGGCTTCATCGAGCGCGATGGCTACGGACGCCGCCGAGGTGTTGCCATATTTATCGAGATTCACAAACAACTGGTCAGGCCGCGCGCCGAGCCGGTCGGCCACAGCGTCAATGATGCGGCGGTTGGCCTGGTGCGGGATGACGCATTTGATTTGCGAGATGTCAATTTCGCAACGGCGCAAGGCTTCCTGGGCTGCGGTCTGCATCGCATGCACGGCGTGTTTGAACGTCTCCCGGCCGTCCATCTGCAGGTAATGCTTGCCCGCGCTGACGGATTCAGCGGAGGCCGGACAACGGCTGCCGCCGGCGGGGAGCTTGAGCAAATCAGATTTGCTCCCGTCCGCGCCCATCACCGCCGTGAGCAAACCGTGCGATTGCGGGCGGCTCTGCAAAATAACCGCTCCCGCGCCGTCGCCGAACAGCACGCAGGTGTTGCGGTCCTTCCAGTTCGTGATGGAGGAAAGCTTCTCCGCGCCGATGACCAGCACGGTGTCATAGGTGCGCGACATGATGAATTGCTGGCCGATTTCCAGGCCGTAGATGAAGCCGGCGCAGGCTGCCTCCAAATCGAACGCTGCGGCCCGTCGGGCGCCAATCTTCTGCTGCACGAGACACGCCGTGGACGGGAACGGCATGTCCGGCGTGCATGTGGCGAGCACAATGAGGTCAATCTGATCGGCCGTGACCCCGGCCATTTTCATGGCGCGCTGGGCGGCCTTGGCGCCAAGGTCAGACGTGAATTCGTCCTTGGCGGCAATGCGGCGTTCCTTCACGCCAGTGCGGGTCGTGATCCACTCGTCCGACGTGTCCACCATTTTTTCGAGTTCGTGATTGGTAAGCACTCTAGCCGGCACATACGAACCGACGCCGGTGATGGAAACGGTGCGGCCCTGGAAGTTAAACCGGGCGCGCGGATTCTTGAACTTGGGCGAGGGCGCTGGGATCATGCAATGACGGGCGTGGAAACAACAGATTCAGCCGCGGCGAGGCGCTTGTTGGCACGCGCTATCTCCCGGGCGATGATGTCATTGACGTGGTGCGCGACGGACTCACCGGCGATACGAATGGCGTTCATCACGGCACGTTCGCGCGCGGAGCCGTGGGTTTTGATTACCGGGCCATTGAAGCCGAGCAGAGGTGCCGCGCTGTGAAGCTCGGGGTCGATGCGACGTTTGATGCCGCGAAACGCGTTTTGCAACAGCAGCGCGCCGAGCTGGCGTTTGGGGTTCTTCATCAGCTCGCTTTTCAGCATGGCGAAAATGGCCGCGGCCAGGCCCTCGCAGGTTTTCAAGACGATGTTGCCGACGAAACCATCGCACACCACCACGTCCACGCCGCCCTCGAACAAATCGTGGCCCTCGATGTTGCCGATGAAATTGATGTCAATCTGTTTGCAAAGCCGGAACGCTTCGAGCGTCAGTTCGTTGCCCTTGGTGTCCTCGGTGCCGATGCTGAGGATGCCGACGCGCGGGCTCTGGTAGCCGAGGACTTCGCGCGCATAGATGCTGCCCATCACCGCGTAGTGCGCGAGGTGGATGGGTTTGCACTCGATGTTCGCGCCGGAATCCAGCAGCACAAACCGGTGTTCCGGCGTGGGAATGACCGTGGCGATGCCACCGCGATCCACA
>CAYIOH010000381.1:0-4551 GCA_964364975.1 uncultured Bifidobacteriaceae bacterium | reverse complement strand
AGTTCCTGTTACTTCGTGGACCTCGATCCGCGCTGGGTGAAGAAAGTCATCAGCGCAAAACAATTCGATCAAGCCCGCGCCTACATGAACCACGTCGTCGAGCAGGGCGTCACGCTACTCAAGCACCGGAAAATCGCCGGCCTCTTCACGACACCGAAACTCCTCGAAGCGCTCGCCGAAAAAGTGAACCTCTACGAAGCCGGCATCCGCGGCGTGTTTTGCGGCGGCACGACCATGGCGCCGCAATACGTCCGCTTCATCGTTGAGGAAGTGCTCGAAGGCCGCATCGGATTTTATCCGACCTACGGCAACACGCTCATGGGCCTGGCGGCCAGCGTGCCGTTGCTTCCGGAGGACAAATTCTCCATCACGTACTACGCCCCGCAACCGCGTGCCGTGCTCCGCGTCGTGAACCCGCAGCAGGCCAGTCAACTCGTCGGCTACGGCGAATGGGGCCGCGTGGAACTCACCACTCTGACGAAGGAATTTTTCATGCCGCGCTTCCTCGAACGTGACGAAGCCATCCGCCGCGCCCCGCGCGAACCCTACGCTTGGGACGGCGTGGCCGAAGTCCGCCCCTTCGGCGCGATGGAAAAGAATATTGTAGAGGGAGTTTACTAGCCAACCCGCAATTTGGCCATAGAGACGTTCGTTGTACATCGCCAAGGGAAGCCGTAATTCGCAGAATCGAAGCATGAAGCCGTCCGTTAATTCCATTCAGGACATCAAGGGACAAGTCATCGAACTAACGTGGAGTTACGTGATTTGGTGGGAGTTGAGCTACAAAGAAAATCGCGCTCGCTTTAAGGAAGTATTGCAGACTTATCCAAATTATTTCGAGGCGGTGCGGCGCTCAATGGAGCAAGGGTTTTGCGTAACGGCCTACCGTTTGTTTGACATGGATGGAAGGGTTACGTCTTTGCTAAAGCTGGCTCAAAATCTGAAAAATTCAGACGGAGTGTTAGCCCAACAGTTGACTTCTCGCATCGATGCTCACAAAACGCTTCTCAAAAAGATCCAATTGATACGCCAAAACGTTTACGGACATCGCAATGAAAAGTTGTCTCCAACAGACGCGTATAAAAAGGTGAAGATCAAGCCCACTGAAATGAAAACTATTTTACTTCTCGTGCAGGAAACGGCAGCAGCCTTGGCGGAAGCGGCGGGCGTTCAATCGAAGGATTCGCTGTTGGAAAGATTCCGTCACTGCGAGTCTAATGCAAAGGACGAAGCTATTCATATTTTGCAGGTGCTTGAAGGACGAAACAGTACCCAGTAAGGCAAACTTACTGCTTACAATGAAACCCGCATCACAACCTGCTGCACGCAATGTCGGTTCACCCATCTCGACATTCGGCTTACGCGGGCTAGATTTTCCGCATGGCTGAGACCATAGTCTTACCCGACATCGAGCGCGAGGAGAAGACCGGATCGAAATCCGATCTGGAGCCGGGCTGGCTGGTGATTTGTTGGAATGATCCCGTCAACCTCATGACCTATGTCACGCATGTCTTTCAGGCGGTGTTCGGTTGGAACCGGCAGAAGGCGGAGTTTCACATGTTGCAGGTTCATCGTCAGGGCAAGAGCGTGCTGGCGCGCACGACGATGGAAAAGGCCGAGCACTATGTCCACCAGCTTCAGAAATACACCCTGCACGCCACCATGGAGCGCGAATCGTGAAACTTCTCCGTGGCGGGAAAACCGGTCACGTCTTCCATCTCGGCCAACGCGAGAAGCAACTGCTGCTCGAAACCCTCAAACTCTACCCGCTCGTTCCCGCGGCGCACCATCGCTTGAGCAAGGATGGCAAAGGGCTGAAAGCTGATGAAGACCAGCGTTTGCTTGAAGAAGCCCTCGCCGAACAACGACAGGAAAATCGGCGGCATGTCTTGGCGATGCTCAACGAACCACAACGCTTTCGCGGAACGAAATCCGGCTTTGAACTCAGGCTCACACCCGCGCAGGTCGAATGGCTGCTACAGGTGCTCAACGACGTGCGCGTTGGCAGTTGGCTGGCGCTCGGCCAGTCGGAGCAAGGCGAAGAACCTAAACTCACGAAGCAGAACGTGAAATATTACCTCGCGATGGAACTGTGCGGGCTGTTCGAATCGGCGTTTCTGGCGGCGCTGGGTGTGAACGAATCGCCGCGGTGGGCCGGCGATTGAAATTTGTTTCCCATGCCTGTGATTCTAGACCGGCGCTTGCGCTTCCCCGACCCGCGCACGGCGGATGGCGATGGACTCGTGGCCATCGGCGGCGACTTGTCCGCACCACGACTCCGGCTGGCGTATCGCAGCGGTATTTTTCCGTGGACGGTCAATCCGATCACGTGGTGGTCGCCCGACCCGCGCGCGATTTTCGAACTGGAGCAATTTCACGTTTCGCGCAGCCTCGCGAAGTTCATCCGCAAGCAACCGTTTGCAATCACCCGCGACCGCGCGTTCCGCCAGGTCATGCAAGGCTGTGCCGCGCCGACGTCAGGACGCGGGGAAACCTGGGTTACACCCGAGTTCATCGAAGCCTACTCGCGTCTGCACGCGCAAAGCCGCGCGCACAGCGTAGAGTGCTGGCGCGCGAGCGAATTGGTCGGCGGCATCTACGGTGTGAGTCTCGGCGGATTTTTCGCCGGCGAATCCATGTTCCACCGCGTCACGAACGCTTCGAAGGTCGCGCTTTGTCACCTCGTCGAACATTTGCGGGCGCGCGGGTTTGCGTTGTTCGACATTCAGATGATCACACCTGCCACCCGCCGGCTCGGAGCAATAGAAATTCCGCGCGAGGAGTATTTGAAGCGACTTAGAGCGGCCGTGCGACTGGAGTGCTCATTCAGTTGACGCTCCACCACGTTTTTCGGCGCCACCGGCGAGAGCGAGGTCAATCAGCGCGATCCAGCGCTGGTTGGAAACCATACTTCTTCGCCAGCGCGAGCGAGGTGTTGAGGGATTTGACGCCCGCCGTGCAAGTCGGGTCGGAGAGCGAGGCGGCGGCGAGGCATACGCCAGTGAGGAGGCAGCGTTTCACTTCCCAACCTTCGTGGAGGCCAAGCAGCACGCCGGCGCAAAATGCGTCGCCCGCGCCCGCCGTGCCGGCGATGAATTTCGCCGGGAGCTTGAGCGAGGATTGCCACACGTCGTCGCCGCGGCGCGTGCGCGCGAACGCGCCTTCGGGAAAATGAATCACCACCAATTCGCGGACGCCTTGTTGCAGGAGCGCCCCGGCCGCGTGGCGCAGCGTCACCGTGTCCAGCCGCCCGTCCGACGTGCGAATCTTGAAGCCGGTGGTCTTGCCGGCCTCGATCTCGTTGAGGATGCAATAGTCCACGTGTTTGAGCGCGGGGTTGACGATTCGAGCGAAGCGGTCGCTGTCTTCGCTCACCACGTCCACGCTGGTTTTGAGGCCGGCGGCCTGGGCGGCGGCGAGCAGGCGGGCGGCTTTCGTGCCGAAATTGGCGTCCTCTTCATCGAGTGCATCCAGCAGCAGCAGGTAGGCGAGATGGAAAATGCGCGCCTTGATTTTTTTGAAGTCGAGATTTTCGCCGTGCCAAAGCGCGTTGGCGCCGCGTCCGTGAAAAAATGTCCTCCGGCCTGACGCTTTTTCCGTCATCACGTCGGTGCATGACGTCGGTGCCTTGAGGGTCTGGGTGAGGCAGCGCGTGTCAATTTTGTGCCGGCGACAGTCGGCGAGGATTTGTTCGCCGAGGGCGTCCTTGCCGACGAGGCCCGCGCCGAACAGAGGAAACGGCGCGCCGGAGTGGGCGAGGTCCATCAGCACGTTGTAAGGTCCGCCGCCCGTGCCCTGCGACTGGCCGAGGATGTTGCCGAGCTGTTCGGGGTGCGGGTAAACGTCAATGATCTTGACCAGGTCAATGATCCAGTTGCCGCCGGCGAGGAGGCCGCGGCGCGGGTTGGAGGACTTTGTTTTCATTGCTGCGTGCCGATGCTGGCCATAGTCAAAGGGAATTGCGCGGGTCGGACAAGATTTTTTCGCGCGCAATACGCCTTCCCGCTCGTCCTTGAAAGGGTCGTGTTTTCCGAGGATGAGGATGAGAACGGACAGGATTTTTCGTAAAAGCTCGAACTATTTCTTTCCAATCCGGCGGCGGTCTGTCTATCGTCAGGCATGGCCGAGCGGCTGCACGAAGGCGAAAGGATCTTCCGGGGCATTCCGGTTTCTGCGGGGGTGTGCCGCGGCAAAATCCTCATTCTCGACAAGCCCCGCCACGCCATCGCCCAACGCCAGTTAAGCGACGCCGAAGTGGCCGGCGAATTGAACCGGCTTGAACAAGCTTTCCGTCAGACGCGCCAGCAGGTCCTCGAAGTGCAGCGCCAGGTCACCGAGCGCGTTGGCGCGGAGCAGGGCAGCATTTTCGACGCGCACCTGCTGGTGCTCGAAGACCCGGTGCTGATTGACGAAGCGGTCAAACTCGTCCGCGATCAGAAAATCAACGTCGAACACGCGTTTCAAACCGTGGCCGAGCGCTACACCGCCGTGCTGGCGAAGGTGGACGACGAATATTTGCGCGAACGCGCCAGCGACATGCGGGACGTGACC
>CAYIOH010000380.1:0-4552 GCA_964364975.1 uncultured Bifidobacteriaceae bacterium | reverse complement strand
GTAAACGCCTCGTTCGCGTGACCAATTGAGGGATGGCCGCCGTAACCGACGTTGAGTGTGAAGATTAAAAGCCGACGTGGTTTGGCCGGCTGAACGATGGCCTTGACCGGCACGGCTTGCTCAATCCGCGCTCGCTCTTCCGCGTTCTTTACGAAGAAGTCTGCCCCAAAGACTGGCACACCCGCCAGGAAGAGTACGCTCCACGCCAACCAGATTCTCGTCAAAGCTGCCTTCAAAACTGCGTAGCCGCCGACGTCAGTCGGCGCAAATATTGGGAAAGTGAGCGCGGACTCACGTCCGCGGCTACGGTGTTGAAAGAAGCTCTTCATCTGGTTCCTTTTCCATTTTTCTTTTCACATCCGCCACGGCGCCCGCATGGCGCGCGAGCGCAGCCGGTTCGCCGCGTCGTTGCCGATGAACTGCTCTTTCACCGGATCCCACTTCAGCGATCGCCCGACCCAGCAAGCGATGTTGGCCAGATGGCCGAGGCTCGCCGCGCGATGTCCGATTTCCTCATCCGCACTCGGTGACTTCCGCGTGCGCATGCACGCCAACCAGTTGGCGTGATGGTCGTTCGCGCCGATGTTCACTTCACGCGTGCGCTTAAGCTGCATTTCCTCGAAGAGTGATTCCGGTTCGCCTTCGATTTGTCCGCCCGTGGATAACGTTGTCACCCAGCCGCGCTCACCGACGAACACGCCGCCGAAGTTGCCCGCCAACCGCGCGGCCGGCGGCACGGCGTGGTAAAGGTCCTTCACCATGCCCCAATGGTCCACGAAATGAAGCATCGTGCCGTTCGGGTATTTGCAGGTGAGCGTGGGAAAATCGCCGCTGCTGGGATGAAAGATTTCCACCGGGCCACTGTTCTCAAAACCCAGCGCCCATTGGATCACATCCGCCGAGTGCGACAAAAACCACGTGGACGAGGTGACACCAAAAGCGTCCGCGAACGCCCACGGCACGACACCGGGAGACGGGTTGGTATGGTAGAGGTGGTTGTAGGGTCGCCACGGCGCCGGGCCGACCCACAAATTCCAATCCAAACCTTCAGGCACCGGTTCAGCCGGCAACGCAAAATCCATCGGGACATAACTCTTGCCGCACCGCTCCGCGTTCACCACATCCGCGAAAGGCTTAAACCGCTCGCCGGCAATGTTGCCGTGAATCGTATGGTAGAGTGTGAACACGGACTTCACCTTGCCCAACCGGCCGTCACGGATGAACTGGCACACGCGCCGGATGTCCGGGATGGAGCGGTATTGCGTCCCGGTCTGAAACACGCGGCCGTAACGGCGCACGGTCTCGACGAGTCGCCGGCCCTCCTGGATCGTCATGGAAACGGGCTTCTCGCAGTAAATGTCCTTGCCTGCCTTCGCGGCCTCAACTGACAGCAACGAATGCCAGTGATCGGGCGTGACGATGACCACCGCGTCAATGTCCGGTCGTGCCAGCAAATCGCGGAAGTCATTGTAGGCCGAGCAACCCTTGTAGTTGCCGCCGGGTTCGTTGGCCGCGTAAACCGCGTCAGCCACTTCGCGGCCGTTGTCGCGACGCGTTTTGTCCACATCGCAGACGGCGACGAGTTGGAAGCTCTTGTCGTACGCCACCCGGTTCAAATGGCCGGCGCCCATCAGACCTTTGCCGATCAAACCGACCGTGATGCGCTCGCTGGGCGCCACGCTGCCGTTTGCGCCGCGAGCTGAGGCGGGAATAATCGCCGGCATGGCCAGCACACTTGCGGCGGCCAAGCTGCGCTGGAGGAAGGTGCGGCGAGTAATGCTGCCCGAGGCCGAGGAATATTTATTGCGCCGAAGATGCCGTGGTATTGTGTTCATTCAAGACCAACTTCCGCCGCAAGGCATACGGGGTTTGCGAAATTGGGTCAAGGGATCATTGCTGAGGAAAGTCCGGCTCGCAGCGATGGCAGTTGCATGGATGCGCCGGGCGTAGCAACGTTTGTTAAGGTTCCTTCGCCCGCATCCCCATCGCTTCGGCGAGTGCCTCCAGAATCGGCTTCTCGGTCAGCGGTTTCACCCAGCAATAGTCATCAGCGTAACCGTCGCGCCAGCATTGGTCCGTGGGAATGTAACCCGGCGCACCGTCGCCGAAACCCGCGACCATCACGAAGGATTCGGGACGGAGACGTTGGGCCGCGAGTTGATAGCCGACAAAACTCTCAGCGGGCAGAATCGCAAAGAGCGTGTCGCCACGGTTGAAGTCCAGACACGGCAAATCAATCGGCTGGCCACGATCCACGCGTTGTCGCCAACTCAAACCGAGCGCCGCCGAGATGCGTTTCCATCGCGTGGCGTTTGTGTTCGCCAGCGTGGCTTGCATGACTTCGATGGTGAACTCGCCGGTGTCGCGCGCGGGGAGATGCAACTTGGCCACACGGAAATCAACCTCGCGCAGTGGTGCGCGCTTTGTGGACTTCCACGCTGCGACCATTCCTTGGTACAAGCGGTCGGCCAGCACCGGACGATTTGTTGGCGCGCCGGTGTTGTACTTGCCAGCGGTCGTGTCGCCGCCGCAACCGGTGAAGTAAATCTGGAAAACCTCCGGGTCATCCTGCTGCCGCCGCGCGCGCGCCAGACCCGGAAAATCTGCCGACACGCCGCCCTTGCCGTAGTAGCTCATGGGATGAATCGCGTAGCAGCTCCACGCGAGCAGCGGCTGCCCGCCATCCCAAAAACTGATCGTCTTGAGCCGCGGATCAACCTCACCCTCCGGTGCGCCGAACAGGTCCCCGCTGGCGCTGCCGCGTTCCCACGTGATCTTTCCGTCGGGTCGCACGACGCGACGGTTCGAGGCCAGCTTCTCGATCTTCGCCTGGCCCATGCCGAAGTGCGTCACGCGACGTGGCGACTTGAGCGAGCGCGTCAACGCAGCCGCCGTACGTTGCAGCGCCTGCTCATGGAAAACCGGATCGCAGTTCCACCCTTTCAGACCGTGCTCATCAAGCAAACGCTGAGCGGTCAGGTCACAGATGGGCGCATCGTGCTGATGCACCGTGGTCAGCATGACGCGCTCGGGGCGAGTGCCCGCAGCTTTCGCCAAGCCGGCGCGCCAGCGGTCGTAGGAGTCGTTATTGCACTGACACCAATCCAGCGCGACGATCACAATCGGTTTGCCGGCGCCGAGCAGGACGAAGCCTTTCGCGAAGAGCGGATCAACGATCTCTTTGGCATCCGCCACCCCGCCGCCCATGCACGCGTGTCCAACCGGGATGGTGATGTCCGCCTCGAATGTCACCACGCGAAATTCGCCAGCAGAAGCCAAAGTCTCGTGCGAACGGACTAGGATCGCGCCCGCGAAAATGGCGCAGAACAGCGTGCGCAATCCAACGGAACGAATCCGCCACCAAGGGCGCAATCCTTCAAGTTTCAAGATGGTTGATGCGGTCATCGCAACCGTTCTGGATGAATCGCCACGTTTGCTCAAGACCGAAAACAAACCTGGCTCGGCGCGACCGCAACCACGGAGTGCGGACAGCCTTGTCCGCGCATTACGAAACGCGAGTAGCAACGTGCGGACAAGGCTGTCTCCGCTCCGACAGGTGGTTGACAGGCTGCGCGTGCCGAACTTCGATTAATCGGGATTTCCATTGAGAACCAGCACGAACGGTTCTACAAAGGTGCAAGCATGGCTTCATCAAATCACATTGCTTTGCGCTTTCCGGTACTGGCTCTATTGGCGGGCACTTGCTTGGAGGCAGGCGCGAGTTCGCCCTGCGCTCGCATCATCAGCCGCGTCGTTGCAACCAACCAACCTGCGCTTCACGGCGCGGTTTATGCCGAGCCACGCGGTGAACGGTTGCTTGGATCGTCCATGGTTTCGGAGAACAACGGACTGAACTGGATGCCCTACACGCCCAAGCCGGATTTCAGCACGGGCCTTCCGTATGGCTATCGCCGCGAACCGGTGACCTCAGTTTGCGATGCGCGGTCGGGGCGGTTGGTCACATTGTTCAACGCGCTCGACACGCCAGGGCTGGATCCAAACGCAATCGAACCGCCAGTCGCGCAGCAGACTTACTATCTACGCTACCGCGTGTCGGAGGACGGCGGACGCACGTGGCAGTTTGATGAGCCAATCCTCCAAGCAGGGGACTTCGATTTGAAGCATCCCATGGAAGGCGTCTGGGTGGGAACGAATGCCATCTACCTCGGCGACGTGGGCTGCATCCCGATTGTCACGCGCACAGGCAAGGTTCTCGTTCCGGCCCAGATGACCGTGGTGGGTCCGGATGGAAAACTTTACAATCCCGCCGGTGGCCACACTTACACCGAGGTGGTAGTCCTGATCGGAACATGGACCAAACAAGGAAAGCTGAAATGGCAAGTATCGCAGAGCGTGCGCGGCGATCCGGCGCGCAGCACACGCGGAATGATTGAACCAACGCTTGCCGAGTTCTCTCGCGGGCGCATTCTCATGGTCATGCGCGGCAGCAACGGCGGCAGGGCCGACCCGCGTTACCAGTTACCCAGCCACAAATGGTTTTCAATTTCGACCGGCGACGGAGAATCTTGGAGCCAACCCGAACCGTGGACTT
>CAYIOH010000379.1:0-4581 GCA_964364975.1 uncultured Bifidobacteriaceae bacterium | reverse complement strand
ATTCGCGCAATTTATCGGCAAGGAAATGCGTTTGAGCAAAGTGGAATACGCGCCGCACCGAGTCCGGTCCGATCTTCAACTTCTACATGGGCAAGAACACGCCCGAGCGGAAGGACTACATCATGGACAAGCTGGTCGTGCCGGTGGAGGAGTGAAGCCGCGTGGGCGTCTCTCCTGCCACGACATCAAAAGAGCGATTTCTGGCCTGGCTTTTGAATAGGCCCTACCACCTGTACGCGAACAAGAAATCCCAGCGGCTCTCGGTGAATGCGACGGAAGGCCAAGTTGCAGGGGATTACTTCTGCATCTCCCCAGCCGACCTCTAGGTCGAGTTGATCTGCATCAGAGTCTCGCAGAATGGCCTCAATGTCCCTTTTCCCGTCCAGCTTCACGTCGTTGATTGCCATGTCTTCCAGCGCCCATGCAACCTGCCGGTACGTACCTGAAAGCCCAGGGTATTCAAACTTCCGCCGCGGTGCAGCCTGCTTGGCTCGCTGCAGAGCTCTGTGAAACCGATCAGTCGCGTGCCTGCCGAATACATGGGCAGCCTTGATGCGGAGGCGGCTTTCTCGTTCTTGGGCGAAGGCAATGAATCCATCCAGCTTTCCCTCTTTCCGATTCCAATCGGACAGATGGAAGCGACGGAGAAATACTTCGGGTGAAACTCGGAACGCCGCCATTAGTTCCTTCACATGATCCAAGTCGAGCAGCCGTTCGCCTAATTCCCGACCCAACAGGCGGCGAGGCAGGAGCATCAGGCGCGCGAGAATCTTGCATGCCTCCTCAACATCAGGTCGGTGCTGCTCCAGCAATCCGTCTTCATCGTGCTGCTTCGCAGTGCGGATAAAAACAGCATGGGCAATCTCGTGAGCGACGGTGAAACGGAGCGAGCGTTGAAATTTGCCCCACGTGCCATCGCCCACTGAAGCTGTCGTTCCGGCTGGAAGTGTAACGCCGGGAGCTTCAGTATTTACGATTATCTCCAAGCTCTCGCCGCTCTTCGCCAACCCTGCGTCGCTTATCAGCGGTTTGAATCGGACGTGCTGGATGCCAACATCCTTGGCAAACCCTTCGAGGTCCACAGGCGGAGACTGCGTAGGAAGCGATTCAGACAGCCGGACCAAACCGTCCCACACTTTTTCGCTTATCGGAGCGAGCTTGTTCTTCCGGGCACTTGTCATTCGTGGTTGCCCTCATCGCCGTCCGCATCAGTGGGTTTGGCTACGTCAGGGTGATTCCACCTGCGCTTCAAGGCGTTCACCGCTCGCCCGCGTCTGACGTCGTTCCACATCAGCGAACTCTCGTTTCGTGTGCGCAGGCGGAAATCGTCATACGCAGCACGACCGTGAATCGCGCCAGCCCACTCCAGAACCTCGACGATTGAGTCGATGTCCTCGGTGACGCTCCTCCTGACATTCGGATGAAGTATTTCAGTTTCGGTAAACACCCAGTCGCGGATTCCAGAACGACCTGCTGGCATTTCGAACACCTCGGTTTGCAGCGGTCTGGCCTCTGGTTCTGGCAAGGGGAATCCTGAAACCCAAAGGGATTTCAAAGCTTCTGGGATAAACGACTGATCGCTTGCCGCCTTTGCAGCCAGGTCGTCGCATCGCTTTTGTGTGGCCTCGTCTTTGTACAGTTCCGCCAACTGCTTGAACTCGCCTTCCGAAAGCAACGTGGAATCGGTAATGTGGCACGCGTTAAAGAACTTGATCAGTTTGAATCCAGCAGAACTCGGATCAATTGCGGCTGCGTTCCAAACGTCACGCGACGGCCTGTCGAACTTGTAGCGGCTATCTCGACAAGGCCGTTTCTTCGCTTCCGGGACGGTCTCGTCCAGCGAAAACTCGTGGTAGTACTGCTTTACGTCAACCGTTCCCCATTTTTCCGGCCAACTCTTTTTGGCTTTGCACTTTGCCGCCCAAGCCTCGACGACTTGCCGGAATCCTTCTGCATCCATTCTCTCATTGAGGACATTCTCCTTTTCCTCAGTGGTCGGATTTCGATCATTCGTCCCAGCCCAGAATTCACAAATGGTCTTGAAGGCAAGAGCAAGAAACGCTTGGGCGTTCTGCAGCCGTATCAAGTGGTCATCACGCCTTTTCGCCGACGCACTTGAGGTAAGTGCGTGGTTGAGCAGCTTGTTCAGAATGCCCGTGTAATAAAGGCCGTCGCTAATGAAGACATACAGTTGCCAAAGGGTCGCATACTTGCTGTCGGCATCGGCGATCGCAGTTCGAATCCGTTCGTGAGTCGAACTGTCAAGATTGCTCCGGCCTCGAAAACTGGGTTTGGCGATTTCGTCAATCTGTTCGACGCATTTTCCAAGTGCCACAACAATGGCGGGATCTTTGTAAAGCTGCTTGTACGGCGCGGTCCACGTAATAATTCGGCTCGGGATTAGATTTCGGGCCTTTTCAAGAGATTCGTCCGATCCCTCCAGTGCGGCAATCTTGTCCGTGTAACTCCACAGTTCTGTCGCGGTGTCAAAGACCCCTTCGACATATTTCTCGACACACGCACAGGCAAACATCAGGAACGGGCTGTAATACGCGGAGTCAACAATGGTTGCCAAAGTACGCAGAGGAAAATCCCGAAAGTCGTCATTGCCGGCAGGAAGCTGGGGCAAGCCCAGTTTATCACTGGCCCAGTCTCCGGGGATAATCACCAGCGGCCGGTAAACTCGGCGCTCAGTCAACTTCTCAAAAATTCGACGTGCTTCAACGAAGTGTCTTTCCGCTTTCCCCTCGCAAATCGCCAGCAAACGTTGAAACAGCAAGTCCTCGCTCTGCAACGCGTGATGCTGACCTGTTCCTAAGCCGACGATCTCTTTGAGTGTGGGGCGTTTGTCTTGGGCCGGCGTACCCACTTTGGCGAGCAAGAGCAGGCCGCGAGCGAGCATTGCGTTGGCCGATTGAACAACTCGATGGACGACCGCCTTCTCATGGATGTCCTGGCGCAAATCCAAAAGCCGAAACAGGTCGTTCAAGATGAAAGTGCGAGTCGTTCCGCGTTTGTGGTCGTGAAGGTCAATCGCGCACCGGAATTGCTTGCGAGGATTCTGCGGATTCTTGTTTACGAGCGCGTAGTAACTCAGCAAGTGAAGATCGACGCGGCGCTGCGTGCCCAACCGCTGCGGGTCGCGGGTCAGGTAGTCAATCAAATCGGCACTCAACGTGTTGCCAATGATGTCGTGACGGAATGGCTGATACCAAGCATCGTGCCACTGCTTCGCCGCTTCCGGCGTCAGTGTTTTTGGCCCTAAGTGCCACGCCTCACGATTCTGGTTATCGAAGCTGGTAACAATTCTGCGCGGAGGTTTTTCGGCCTCGTCGGGCTTCTCAAAAAAAAGCAGATGGAAAAGCAGTTGTGGCAGCAGTTCGAGTTCGGGCTTCCAATCTGGCTGCTGGTGCTGTCTCACGAGTTCAACGAACTCCTTGAGATGCTGATGCTTCGTCTTGTCGGCATCCTCTTGAAGCAGTTTCCAAAAACGCTTGGAGTAGTAATGGAGGATACGAGCAAGCACTGAAGTGTCATAGTCGCACAGCAAGCGATAGAGGAGAGGATTTTCCTCATAATCATCGTGCTTGTCATAATGACCGTACCACGAGCGCACTTTCAGTGGCCTATCTTGAGACGGATAGAAAACCTTGTGGGTCTTTTTCTCCAAATCGTGGGACAAAGGGACGTGCGAAATGTCATGCAGCAACGCTCCCAGACGGATCAGAATCCGCTCAACAGGAGAAATCTCAAAATCTGCGTAAAGCCCTTTGCAACCGGGTTCGTCGTGATATTTGCAGTGCAGGTCCTTTGTGTTGTCCACCAACCGATTGATCAGCCGATTCGTCATGCGGCACGCGCCAATGCTGTGTGCCCCGCGCGTGTGGTTCGCCGTGTGATAGACGAGTTCGACAAAGCCCAATTGTGACGTCCGAAACAAGCGCTGAAATTCAGGCGTGTCGATTGCGTCACGCTCCAAGTCGTTCAGCCGGATTTGCCCCCAGACATCGTCTTGGAACTTGTGGTGATTCTCGAATGGATCGTGGTCCAGAGCCATAATTCAATCGGAATACTGCCAATACTCGCGCCCGCTTGCAATACCAACCGCCGTGACATACCAACCGCCGTGGAATTGCAATGCCGTGCTGGACATTGAAAACGCTGCTTCGCCCGTGCGCACCGGAAAGTCCGGCTCTCACCAGGAGAAAACGATTTACTGCTACAGCGAAACCGAGCGCGACAACGCGGTGAAGGTTGAGAGTGAACGTCGATCTCGCCATGAGCCTCCTTCCCTTCTTCGCGCCATCGCTGTGGCTTCGCTGTGGCTTTGACTTCGTGCTCCTTTTGCTGTATCAACCCCCCGCTGACTGAAGAAGCAAGCGCATGGCTGATTTTCTCACCACCTTAAAATCCCAAGTCCTGTTGAGCGACGGGGCGATGGGATCGTATCTGTTCGAGTTGACCGGGCGGCTGTCCGAAGCCAACCACGTCTATGAGTCATTCAACGTTGAGCAGCCTGGGCTCATTGAGAAAGTCCATCTGGCGTACCTGAATGCCGGGTCACAGTGCCTGGCCACGAAT
>CAYIOH010000378.1:0-4583 GCA_964364975.1 uncultured Bifidobacteriaceae bacterium | reverse complement strand
GCTGGTCGGCTTGGACGCGCGGCAGCGCGTCCCTACCTTCGTAGCGAAACCAGCGCGGGATTTCGAGGGACTTCCAGCCCAGTTTCGTAGCGCCGTCGCAGAGTTTCAAAGAGGCAGATGGCGCAGCTCCGGGTAGCAAAGAGACAGAAACGTCTCGCTCACACGATTCAAAGTGCGGTGTTAAATCTCTTTCCGAGAGCGCTTCGACACGAAATTCTTTTTGCCAGCGTTCGAGAATCTCCGGTGGAGTGCGGTGGTAAAGTCCGCTGTTAATCTCGCTGCCGCCGCCGACACATCGGCCTTCCACGTAGGCGATCTTGTTTTTGCCCATCGCAACAGTCTGGCCGCCGTTGCGATATTTTTGGAGCATCTCGTCTTTTGAGAATGGCTGGCAGGAAGTCAACGGCAGGTACGCCCCTTCCTCGATCAGCAAAACATCACGCCCCGCTTCGGCGAGGTGGCAGGCGGTGATTGCGCCGCCCGGGCCGGAGCCAACAACGACAATTTGGGCGCGCTGTGCGGTGGTAGGGCGTGCCACTCCGTGCGCGCCGTTGTCGTTTGTTTGCGCGGCGGGCAAGGGACTGCCCGCCCCACCCCGGCTGTAAAGCGCCACCAGCGCCAGACTCTCAAAATAACGTATCAAATCGCGCTGAAAACCGACTGCGGAATATTTCCACGCCGCAATTTGCCGCGCGCGTTTCTCCGGTGGCTGCCGGTGGAACCTTTTACCGCCCTTCAGCAAACCGAACGTATCGAAGCCGAGCGTTGCCGCCAGCATCGGTGTCCGCAAATAATCCGGCATCAGCGCGTGCTGAGCGAGGATGAATTGCGTGAGGTCATTGTGCGGTCGGCAGAGTGGTTCATGCCTCTCGTGCGGTCGGGCCAGCGAGTAAGCCAGCGCGGAGACGGTGTCGTGAAACCACTGGTTGCCCGCAGTAATCATCATGCGCTCAAAATCCGGTGGCCAGCCACATCACGGCCAGCGTGAGCGCGCCAACGGTATAACTGACCCAATCCTTTAAGGCGAAGGCCGTCGGATCGTCATGCACCTGGCCACGATGGGCGAGAAACCAGACGCGGCTCACCCAAAACAGGAGCAGCGGGCAAACAAGCAGAAGCCGCAGCGGATGAGTATAAAGCGCCTGAACTTGCTCGCTGTTCACGTAGAGCGCCATCACCAGCACGGCCAGATAACCGCTCACAAGGCCGAGCGTTGTTACAAGTTCGAGATCGCCAGCGGTGTAGCCGCGGCCTTTGACTTCGTGACGGTTTTGTTGCCGTAGCGACTGTAGTTCGAGAAAGCGCTTCAGCAACGCGAGGCTGAGAAAGATGAACATGGAGAACACCAGCAGCCACGGCGAGTAGGCGATGCCCGTGGCGACATGGCCGGCGATGAGGCGCAATGTGTAAAGCCCCGCCAGAACGAACACGTCGAGCAAGGCGACCTGCTTGAGTAGAAGCGAATAGCCGCTCGCAAGTGCGAAATACAGCAGGACGACGGTGGCGAAATTCCAAGACAATGTCAGCCCACAACCCAGCGCGCCGAGCAAGAGCACTGGTGCGCCGCAAAGCCCGAATTGAAGTGGCAAGTGTCCCGCTGCGAATGGGCGGTTGCGCTTGGCCGGATGATGACGATCGGCTTCCAGGTCGAGAATGTCGTTGGATAGATAGACAGCGCTCGCGCAAAGGCAGAATGCGAGCATGGCCAGCGCGGCCGTCGCTAGCGCATGAGGATCGGAAAGTTTATGCGCGGTGAGCACGGGCACAAAAACGATGAGGTTCTTGAGCCATTGATGCGGGCGCAGGCTTCTCAACAACGCGGCGGTGAGGGACATTCTTGTGGGGAAAATGCGGCCCACTTTGGTGCGGGCGGAGGCTTTCTGCACCAGGCTGCTGCTTGCGTTCACCACGATGGCCTCGCGCGAACCGCCCCAGACGTCGAGGTCGGGCGAGGAGTTGCCCGCGTAATCAAAACCGCGCTCGCCGAACTTTTTGGTGAGGGCAGCGAGCTTGGCGTTGTCGCGCAGATTTGTTTTGCCGTCACTCGCGAGAACTTCATCAAACAAACCGACGTGCTGCGCGACCGGTCTGGCCATTTCGATATCGGAGGCGGTGGCGAGAACGAGTTTGCGTCCGGCGCGTTTCTCGTCGCGCAGCCAGTTGAGAAACTCCTCGTGATAGGGCAGCGAAGCAGCGTCCACCTGCACGCGGGTGGCGAGTTGTTGCTTGAAATGCGCGCGGCCCCGCAGCAGCCAAAGCGGTGACGCCAGCGCGGCGAGGGGATTCTTGCGCAGCAGACGCGCAACCGATTCCCACATCATGTCGGTGCGGATGAGCGTGCCGTCGAGGTCCACAGCCAGCGGCACCCGGTCTTCTCGGTCATTGACAGTCGCAGTCGGCATGTCGCGGACAGCGTAGCCGAGGACGTCGGGCGTTGACAAGCGGCGGCAATTTGGAAAGCTGCGGCCGTGATTCGCCGGCTCGCCGAAAAACCCGGAATCGTTTTCGTCCTTGTGTTCGCCTGGAAAGTGGCGTTGTTGCTCTTCACCGCCCAGCCGGTGCCGAACAACGATTCCTTTTTTTACGACGGCCCGGTTGTCAATTACCTGCTGCACGGCAAATACTGCAATCCGTCGCTCGTCCAGGCGCTGCCGATTTCGGGTGGCGAAATTTTCTCCGCCTATCCGCCGCTGTATCAGACGGTCTTGCTCGGTTGGATGGGCGCATTCGGGACCAGCGCGCTCTCCGCGATGTGGTTGCACCTGGGCTTGCTGGGACTCTATGCCCTGATCGTGCTCGCGATTTTCCGCCAACTGCGGGTTCCGGGTTTATTGGTGAACCTGGCGGGATTGTTTCTGTTCGGGATCACTTTTCATGACCGGCCGGACACGGTGGCACATGTGCTGGGCGCTTTGGCCGTGTTGGGTTTGGTGCGCGCGGGCGGGGGACTGTGGCTGACGGTGGCGGCGCTGGTCCTGGCATTCTGCGCGAGCCTGCAAATCGGCGGGGTCTATTTGCTTTGGTGTGGCCTGGTCGTGATTGGGAACGCGTGGATGGGCCGGAGGCATTTTCCTTGGGCGGCGGTGATCGTTGGCGGATTGACACTGGCCGGGCTGGTTGCGCTGGTGATATTTGGCTACCCGCAACTCTGGTCTGGTTTCCAGGAGCACGCGCGCCTCACACCGTCCGTGATGGGCTGGCGCGTGCCGAGTGTTCTCGACGGGCTGAAAGCCGTCCGCACGGCGCCGGCCGTTTTTGTGGTCACGGCGGGAGTGATCTTGGCCTGCTTGAGAAAGCAGACGACGATTGTGGCCTTGAAAAAATCACCCGCCGGAGTGATTGCAATCAGTGGAACGCTCGCCGCCTTGGCGCTCATCGGTGTGAGCCTGGTGGTTTTGACGCCGAACACGATTCACATCGCGAATTATCTTCAGCCGATCGTGGTTGGAGGATTCTTGAACGCAGGTCTGTTTTTCCCGAATCCGCAAAAACCTTTGCGGGCAGTTCTCGCGTTGTTCTTCGCCCTGTCGCTCGTGACCGGCGTGCGCGCAATCGGTATGACAACCTGGGGTGTGCTTTGCGCGCATGACATGAGTTACGCCCAGGCCGCCAGCCGCGTGCGCGCCGAAGTGGACGCCCTTCCGTCCGGCAGCACCGTCATCGCGTCGGCGGCGTATCTGTACGATCTCGCGAACCGGACGAACATCACCTGGATTCACAACGATTGGCCGGCACCGCCAGGCGGGCGCGAGATGTGGGAGTATCACGCGTTTGCCGGGCTGCGGCCTCGGCTGATTATCGTGACGCAATTTGATTTCTACCGTCGCTACGGTGCAATCTTTGAGCAATTGAAGTCGCATCCCGACCTCGCTTCGTTGCGGGTAACCAACACTGCGGGTGTGCGCGCGCCGGATTCATTTCCCCAAATGCAACGAATCGTACAGCACGTATCGTGGGCGCCGGTGATTGCGGAATTTTCGTGGAAATAACGTGGACGCCCAGGTTCCAAACGAAACCAGGACCGCGACTTGCCGGCTTTTCATCGCGCTGCCCGTGCCGGAAGAAGTGAAGAGGGAAATCCAACGCGCGCAAGATCAGTTGCGGCGAGAACTGCCAGAAGGATGGGTGCGCTGGAACCGGGCGGAGCAGCTTCATCTCACTCTGAGGTTCCTCGGAAACGTGGACGTGGCCCAGACCGCCGCGCTGACAGACGCAGTGCGCGCGGCGTGCGCGAACTTTGCGCCTTTGAAACTGCGCGCGGGGCGGATTGGATGTTTCCCGGATTTGCGTTTTCCGCGTGTGGTGTGGGTCGGGGTTCACGATGGGGAAAAACGGCTGGCCGATCTGGCAAAGTCGGTCGGGGAAGCGACGGCGGCTTTTTCGGAGGAGACACGCGAAGAGAAATTCACCGGTCACATCACCATCGCGCGAATCAAAAACGTCGGGCGACGGGAGGCGGGAATTCTGGCGAAGCTGGCGCAGAATATGACCGGGCGCGAGTTCGGTGAGTGGACGGCGGATGCAATCGAGATCGTGCGCAGCGAACTGGCGGTGGACGGGGCGAGACACACGTGTCTGGCGCG
>CAYIOH010000377.1:0-4593 GCA_964364975.1 uncultured Bifidobacteriaceae bacterium | reverse complement strand
GCTTTGAATTCCGCGGGCAGGTACTACCGGGCATGGCTCGTGCCTCCTGCGCCTCCGGCTTATTCCGTGCTGAATGTTTCAACCGGCGTCACGCTGATTCGCGTTGACGGTGCCGAGCGACCTTACACGGTGGCAGTCTCCACTAACGAAGGTCAATGGACCACGCTCTTCACCAATTTTAACATCGGGGGAATCCAAACCGCCGTCAGCAGCGCCATCGGTAGTGCCAGCAATCTCTCAACCTTGCTGAGAGTAAGCCGCTCCGAATTCCTGACCTCAGAGGCTTTTGGTTACAGGAGTTATTCTGTGACCAGCGGTAGCGGCAACCCGCCCGCAACCGGCGCGTGGATTCAATTCACGATCACTAAAACCAACGGCCAGTCGGTGGTCGTGGCTGTCACCAATCAGCCTGGCGGCGCCACCACGACAGATATGGCCGCCCAGCTTTACGCCCTGATTAACACGAATTCTGCCTTGCAGGGCAGTGACGGTGTCGTAGGTGAGGATTTCACGGTGATTACACCCACCTCGATCAAGTTCAACTTACGTGCCCGGAATCCCGGGCTCCAGGCTGGCGCGATCTTGGTGGAGGCAAAACGCTCCGGGTCCGGTCTTAATTTGTTCGTCGCGCCAGGCTTCATACAGCAACCCCTCACGCAGAACCTGTCCGATCTCCAGTCCCGAAACCATTTATACGTTACTGCCGGCAACTCCAGCATCAACGTGACCTTCCCGCTGCATACCACGAACCTGACCGACGGTTGGCACGAATTGACGGCCGTCGCCTACGAAGGCAGCCACGTGCAAACTCAAACCCGGGTGACGGCGCCGGTCAAGATCCAAAACAGTTCCTTGAGCGCAACGTTGACGCTGCTTGATCTGCCCGACACGGCTCCTGTGCAAGGCACCTATCACATCGAAGTCGTCGGCAACACCAATGACGTGAGCGCCATCACTTTGTTCAGTACTGGCGGCGCGTTGGACGCGATCACCAACCAACCAACCGCGACTTTTCAGGTGGATGGAACGAATTTATGGGCGGGGCTGCATCCCTTCTATGCCTTGGTCGAGAATTCTGCCGGGCTTAAGTATCGCACGGAAACCCGCTGGGTTCGCCTGGTGAATGGGCCATGACGGACCGACAGCAGGGCCTCGATTCGCCGCCTTGCAGCCACAGCTCGACGGCGGAGCGTTTGAAGGTTTCGTCGTATCGTTTGCGGGGTGTTTTTCCGTTGTTTATGGGGTGTCGTCTTAGCTCACACAATCACCCAACGCTGTCCGCCAAATCGAGGCAAGGCCAGGTCTCGACCGTTCGATCTGGAAATCCAACCTTGACATTGTAAGTGTAACTGGTGAAATACGGTCGTATCGGGTCACGTTTCTTGCTTTGGTTTCCGACCCGTTGAGGAAGTTTTGATGACGGCGGCCAAGAACAGCGTTCCAGTCATCGCGGGGCGGACAGCTCCAGCGCCGCTCCCGGCACAACTCTCCGGAGGATTCAGCCATGGCGCGTGAGGAGGATTTCGTGCTGGGTGATGGCGCAAAGATTGCCGTGGTGGGCGGAGGCCCGAGCGGTTCGTTTGCGTCCATCTTCACGCTGAAGATGGCCAAAATGATCGGCAAGGACATTTCGGTCACAATCTTCGAGCCAAAAGATTTCAACCGGCATGGCCCGGTGGGTTGCAACCATTGCGGCGGCGTCATTTCCGAACTGCTGGTTCAAACGCTCGCGGTTGAAGGGCTGAACGTGCCGGATGCGGTCTTGCAGCGGGGCATCAACGCCTACAAGCTGCACACCGCGGTCGGCAGTGTGGATATTTCAACCCCCACACTCGAAAACAGCATCGCCACCGTGCATCGTGGCGGCGGACCGCTCGGGCTGGTGTGCGCGGACAAGAAAAGTTTTGACGGATTCCTGCTCGGCGAGGCGGTCCGGCTCGGGGCGATGCATCACCCGACGAAGGTTGAAGGGATTGTGTTTCGCAATGGGAAACCCGCCTTGGTCACTTCGCAGGAAGAAACCGCCGGCTACGACTTGGTAGTGGGCGCGGCGGGCATCAAGTCTCCCAGCAGCCATGTTCTGGAAGCGGCCGGGTTCGGCTACACACGTCCGGCTTCGGTCACTGCGGCCATCGTCGAGATCGGACTCGACCCCGCCTTCATCGCGCGGTCCTTCGGCAACGCCATCCAACTGTTTCTTCTCCCGGTCAAGAACGTGAAGTTCGCGGCGATGATCCCGAAGGGCAATTACGTGACGGTTTGCATCCTGGGCAAGGAGATGAGCGCGGAGACGGTGAACGGCTTCTTGCAGCACGAGATTGTGCGCAAGGTCCTTCCCCCGGACTGGTCGGGCAAACCGTGCTGCCGTTGCCTGCCGAAAATGAACGTGTGCGCGTCCAAAGTGCCGTTCGCCGACCGAATGGTCGTGTGTGGCGATGCCGGTTCCACTCGCTTGTTCAAGGATGGCCTCGGTGCCGCGTATCTCATGGGGAAATCGGTGGCGACCACGGCGGTGTTTCAGGGCGTGAGCGCGAAACATTTTCGCCGATTTTACCATCCGGTTTACAAGAGCATCGTCTGGGACAACTATTATGGGCGTTATCTCTTTGGCGTGACCGATCTCTATAAGAAGTTCAGCCTGCTGACCCGGGCGATGCTCGCGGTCGTGCGGGAGGAACAGCGCGATCCCCGCAACCAGAAGCGCTTCAGCACAATCCTCTGGAACATGTTTACCGGTAACGAGCGCTACAAAAACATCTTCGGCACCGCCATAAGTCTTCCGCTTCATCTCGATATCTGGGGTGAGCTGGCCAAAATCGCAACCAGGAGGCAACCATGCTAAGTCTCGGATTAGGTCGGGTGTTCGCCAACGGCGAGATCATCTGTAGCGAGGGTGACCAGGGTGACGCCCTTTACGTCATTCAGTTCGGGCAAGTCAAAATTGTCAAACGCACACCCACAACGGAGATCACCCTTGCCATGCTGGGACCGGGCGAGATCTTCGGCGAAATGGCCCTGTTCGACCACAAGGAGCGGTCGGCTTCGGCGATCGCCGTGGGCGAGGCGCGGGTCCTGACGGTGGATCGTAAGAAGTTTTTTGCCACCATGAGCCGCGACCCGACGCTGGCGTTCAAGATTCTCTCGTCCATGAGCCAACGCATCCGGCAACTCGATCAACAGGTCAGCCGAAACGAAAGAGTCTGACCTTGTCCGCTGGTACGGTCGGCTCCTGTTGTCAGCGCTCGGGATGCCTTGAGTTCCGGCCATCGCGCACGACCACCAACACGGTGGCCGTGTCGTGGCCGTCGCCTTTGCCACTGGGCGCGAGTTTGCTTTTTTGCCGCTCCTGTTTCGCCGGAGACGAAAGCCATGCAGCGCGGATGTTTTCGATGCGGCGGAGGCGGCGAGCGCCGGTTATTCAAACGCGGGTGAAGATTCCTTGAGCGCAACTTGACACCACCACCGAAGTTAACTCCCTCTCCCCGCAGCGAAGCGTCGGGAGAGATTTTACCGAAACCATTTTCGCGCGTTGAACCCCTGACCCGTGGGTTGGCCTCGCGGCTGAACGAGAGCGGCGCTAAAGCCGCCCGCACTCCAAACGCTGGCGCGCGGTACGGAGCGGCCAGGGTGGGCGCGAAGCGTTTGGAGTGCGTGCGTCTTCAGCGCCGCTTTCCCACGGCGGCCCCGCGCCTTCCGACGCGACCGGTTCATGGGTAGGGGGTCTGGTGCGTGGGTCGAGTTGCTCCCGATGATCGCGCAAACGACTGAAATATGATTGACATTGCGCTGTTTTTCTTCAGTATTCGGTCAACTTCGGTGGAAGTTTTGCTGTGGGTCAGTTTGGTGGGGCAGACGCTCGCCCCACCGAAAATTGAAACCGACCCACTACCGGAAGTTTTTATGAAAAAATTGATCGGCTTTGGTTGCGGGCTGATGATGATCGCCGGTCGCGTTTTCGCCGACGTTCAATCGGCCTTGGTCACGACGCTCCCCGCGTCGGACATGCTCAACGACACGGCCACGCTCAACGGCGCGGTCAATCCGATGGGAACGAACACCACCGCCTGGTTTGAGTGGGATTCCAGCTTTGCCTATGGAAACAGCACTTCGCCCCAGGGTGTTGGCAGTGGCACGAATGAGGTTGCGGTGAATGCCGCGTTGACTGGCCTGACTCCGGGAGTGACCTATCACTATCGGTGTGTGGCCAGCAACAGTCTGGGCGTGGTGCGCGGGACGAATCAGGTGTTCTGGTTGCCGGCCCTCACACTCAACAGCCCCAATCCCCTGACCAATGAATGTCATGTGGCCTTCGTTGATCCAACAACCGCCAATGCTTACCCGCTCGCAATCGCGGCGGGCGGTTATCACAGTTTGGCGCTCAAGGCCGACGGCTCGGTCGCCGGCTGGGGAGCCAACGACTACGGCCAGACCAACACTCCCGCCAGTGCGACCAACGTGGTGGCGATTGCGGCGGGAATGTACCACAATCTGGCCCTCAAGGCCGACGGCACGGTCATCGGCTGGGAATACAACTCCTCCGGCCAGACCACCATTCCTGCCAGTGCGACCAACGTGGTGGCGATTGCGGCGGGC
>CAYIOH010000376.1:0-4598 GCA_964364975.1 uncultured Bifidobacteriaceae bacterium | reverse complement strand
TGATTTCCGACCTCTGCCCGATGCCTTCGGCCTTTGAAACCAGCGGGAGCACCGGCGGCAGCTTGAACGCGGAGCGCATCGGAGCATGGCGGCGCCCCACGAGATACCAGCTATAGCTGGTTTAGTACGTCTGGCACGTGGGGTAGTCTTCCAAATTGTGGCAGCGCGTTCCACACATCGCAAATCACTGGCTCAAGCCATTCGCCGTTACCGTAAGAAGGCGAAAATGACCCAAGAGCAATTCGGTGAGCTTGCGAACTTGAATCCGAAATACATCGGCGAGGTGGAGCGCATGGAAAGAACCATTTCAGTTGATGCACTCGCCCGCGTGGCGGCGGCGCTGAAGGTGCGTTTGCGCGACCTGGTGCGTGATGTTTGAAAGATGAATTCGGGTTTGAATATTGTAGAGAGGCACACGTTCGAGTCTCGCTTGCTGCGTGCGTTTGGCGACGAGGCGGCGGCCTTCTTTGAAAAAACGCCCGCTTACACATTACCCCCTGAAGTCGCGATCCTGGAGCCTGGGATTTACGCGATCTACTACGTCGGAAAGTGCGCCTACTATCGGCATATTTCAGCCATCAATCAGAAGGCGTGCGTTTTACCGATTTACGTTGGCAAAGCGGTGCCGGCCGGATGGAGGAAGGGACGAACCAAGGTTCATTCATCCAAGTCAGTCATCGGAAGACTGCGGGAGCACACGAACTCCATCTCACACGCGGGCAATTTGAACGTGAAGGATTTTCGCAGTCGGTTTTTTATTCTCGAAGAAGTCGAGGCGGATTTAATCAATGCGGTGGAAGAGCTATTGATCAGGCGTTACCGCCCAATGTGGAACACCGTGGTTGACGGCTTTGGCAATCACAATCCCGGTAAAGCACGATTCAGTCAGGCTCGCTCAGAATGGGATGTTTTGCACCCCGGACGACCGTGGGCAGCAAAATGCAGGGGTGTTCCGCCCACCTTGGGAAACATCCTGGCCAAGATCGCGCTGCACAAGAAATCACTTGCGCTTCCCAAGCTCAATGACAGCCTCGTAAAGGGAACGTGAATCCCGGGCTTCGCGGATCTCGTTTCAGTGGAACCCGCCCCAAAGTTCATCTGGCACATCACGAATAAAAAGCTTTGGCTGTTGTTTTCCCTGTGCTAGAAAAGCCGCGGTCAATTTGCCTGTCCAATGAAACGCAAAATTCTCGAATCTGTTACAGCGTCGCAAAGCACGAAGAAGTTTCAGAGCTTAAAGAAGGGCGATCTTTACCACGATTTAGCGAAGCTGAAGCACGCTTTCGACCTTTGGAACAGTCACATCTTCCTGGTTGGGAACGATTCAGATCAGACCAAAATTGGAGAACTGATTCGCGGAAGCTTTCACGAAATTAACGGCCATTTGAAATTCATCGACTTGGTGAAAGTGAGAGAACTTCACAAGCGCAAGAAGGCCCTTATTGATCTCGAAACTGAGCTGGGTATCTAAGCGCCGAGTTTCACCTTGCAAGCGAGGGCGGCATACGGGTTGATTTCAAATCCTATGGCATCATGTCCGGCGAGAACGGATTCACCGAGCGTAGTGCCAACTCCGCTGAATGGGTCAAGGACGGTTCCTTTCTCCGCGAGATGTCGCTTTAAGGCATCCTGCACAAAATCCTGTGAGAATCCCGCAATCCACGGCACCCAGCGGTGAATCGGAAGACTTTTGTTTTGGGCAAAAGCGGGGTCGCTGAAAACCGCTTTGCCATTTAATTGCGCTCCGCCGTTTCGCGGAACTCCGTTCGTCGTCGTCACTGGCGACTCGAACAATACTCCCTGAACGTGTCGTTTGGAGTAATGAACAATGGTTTCTGTTTCTAGCATTTTCTCGATACTCCAATCGTCTAGGACTGCTTTCAAATTGCCAACACTATTTTGACAAGAAAGAAATGCGCGTGGATGTCACCCGGGCCGTGTTGTTCCGGCAATTGCGCGAGCATTATCTTTTTTAAGGTCAGAGTTTGAAATGAGCCTCTCCCGCAGGGCGGGATCGGCTGCTACTTCTTCAAAGCCGGCGGCGCGGGTGAGAAGAATTTGAACGTGAGGCCGTCCACGTTCGCGCTGCCGGCATAGACGGTGTAGTGAAAATATTTCGCGACCTTGTCGTAGTCCGGCAGCAACGAGTAATCCAACCAATCCTTGAAGGTCTTTTCCGGACGGGCATAGGGAATCGAGCTGGTCAGCACGTCGAATCCAGCGGCGCTGTTGGTGGCGACGGGCGCGGTTTGCTTGAGGGTTTCAAACATGGCGCGCATGGTTTCGCTGCGATTTTGGTAGCCGAACAAACCGCAATTCTGACCTCCAACCTTTTGCGCGGCCTCGGCCAGGCCGGGGGTTTCGCCAAGCGATTTCTTCTGGCCCTCGCCACTGCGGAGATATTCTTCGAGCATCGAAACATCGGTGCTGAAGGCCACGTAACCGCCGCTGGCCGCATAGTTGAGTGTGCGTGGACCGGAGGATGGCGCGCCGCCGGTTGGCGCCGCGGCCGGCATACTGATGCTGTAAATTTTCCGGCCCAGGAATTCGCGGGTCTTCGGATTGAGCGCGTCGCCGGAGCGGATGACCAGCGCGCCTCGCAACGCCTGGACGAGCTGGTCGGCATTGGGCGAACCGATGAGCAGAAGCGACGGCGGCGATTCCAGTTCCGCCGGCGTTTTTCCGCGCGGGGCTTTTTCGTACGCGATGAGGTCGTCACCCAGATTGCCAAACAAATCCTTGCGCAGGTTGTAAGCCGGGTCGTTCTGTTTCACGGCTTCTTCGCCGCTGCTGATCAGGAAATTCCAGGTGTTGAGGGTTTGGGGCGAAATGTCGCCGATCATTTTTTCCAGCGTGGCCACGGTCTTGGGCCCGTCCAGCCGCCAGCGCCAGAACTTCATCGCGTCGGCGGGCACGAACGCAGGCGGATTCGAGTCCTTCGTCTCGGCGGCCAGCAGTTTAAAAATGCCCTGCCGGCTGGATTCGGGCGCGCCGAGGAATAAATCAAACAGCGTTCCGTCGTTCAGAGGCCGGAAGGCAAACGCCACGCTTTTCAGTCCGCCCAGACCGCCGCCCGGCACAACCTTCGCTGCGGGCGGCATGGGCAGCGGGTTGGGTGCTTGCGGATTGGGTTTCGCTGGCGGCAGGTGCGCGAGCACGTCGAAGAAAGGTTTGGCGTTGAACCAGCCAAAGGCCGCCGCATCGCGGAACAGCGCCAACTGGTTCGCGCCGAAGGTCGCGTCGTCCGCCAGCGCCGGCACCGGACCGCCGGCCAGGCGCAGCACGACCTTCGTCACGGTTTTGACCGAACTGCCGACGATGAGGAGGGACTGAACCTGGCCCACGACGAGCCGGCCACTTTCAGGAGATATGTTTTCGGGTTCTTTGCCGAGCTCCTGGATTTCCTGGTGTTGGGGAAAAAACCTTCTCAGCGTTTTCGGCACATCGTTGCTGGACAGCGTCACGACGAGAAATTCCACGTCGCGAATTTTTTCGGTCTGGACGGATTTGCCGGCGTCCACCCATTTCTTGCGCAGGTCGGCGAGCAGTTTTTTGAGTTGGCCGCTCTTGTCGCGCGTGTCGAGCAGCAACAACAACCCCGGCGTGGCGTCGGCCTTGCCCTGCCAGCCGTCCTGCGTGACCGCGAGCGCGAATTGCCCCTGCGGCAGGCTGCGGAAGTCGTCGAACTTGACGCCGAGGTCGCGTTCCAGTGGCGCGACGAATTCCTCCTTCCATTTCGCGACGAACTTCTCGCGGAACGGCCGCATCGCCGGGTCGCTCCAAAGCTGGCCGTAAGGGGACCGCTGATGGATGGCGCGCATTTTTGCGCAATCAAGAATGGCGAAAACAAACAGGGTGTCGGCGGGCAACAGTTGTTCGACTGGCGGAAGGGCGGCGCGACCCAAGGGAGTTGCCAGCAGAGACACCAGCAGCAAGAAGCCGAAAAGCGCCGGCCAACGTGAACGGATGCCGAACCGTGGATGAGCGGAGGTGAAAGTCATTCCTCCACCGCTTTGTGCTTCGTGCGGCTCGGCGGTTCGAGGTAGCGATACGGATTGCTCGGGTTGTCGCTCGAGTAGGCGAACGCGTCCCGATGGTCGAGGAAGTAACGCACCGTCTCCGCCGGAATCGCAAAGCCGAGGCCCTCGCCGAACGTGATCTTCATATTCGTCACGCCGACGACTTCGCCGCCGAGATTGAACAGTGGCCCGCCGCTGTTGCCTGGATTGATTTGCGCCGTCGTCTGCAAATAAAGATCGCCCTGCATCTGGCGCGTCTTGGTGCTGAGGATGCCCTCGGTGACGGTGCGCTCCAGTCCCAGCGGACTGCCGATGGCGAAAACCCGTTCGCCCACCGCCAGCGCGTCCGCGCTGCCGAACACAACGTATTTGGACTTCGGCGCGTCCTTGTCCTCGACTTTCAGCAGCGCGAGGTCAGCAAACTTGTTCAACGCCACAATGCGCACCTGCTTGTAGGTTTTGCGCTCAAACTGGCCGCTCTTCTGGAGATAAACTTCCACCGAAATCTGCGTCTCGCCTTCGATAACGTGGAAGTTCGTGATCAGGAAGCCTTCGTCGTTGATGAAAAAGCCGGAGCCG
>CAYIOH010000375.1:0-4624 GCA_964364975.1 uncultured Bifidobacteriaceae bacterium | reverse complement strand
AGGCGGCGGCTTGAAGTTCGAAGCCAAACGGTTCATCAGCGTCGAGCGTGGTGGCTTGTTGGATGAGGACGTGAGCGAAGTCGGCGAAGGGGCGCCAGTCGCGATTTTCGTTGGCGTCGGGCCGCGTGCTGCGGGCGGTGGGTTGGCGGATGCCGGCGTGATAGAGCTTTGGGCCGAAGGCAGCCAGGCGGGTTTCGCTGTCGCGCAAACTTTCGCGCCAGGTCAATGGAGCGAAAGCGAGAACGAGGAACGGTTCGTAGGCGGGCAGTTTGCGGACGCGGAAGTTGCCGCCGTAACGCGCGACCCACTTGTCAAACTCGTATTGGGGGAGGCAGTCCAGAAGTTGGGCGAAGACGGTGCGACCTTCGTTCCTAACTCGACTTCCGCCAGGCGAGCTAGTAGCGGCGGCTAACGCTACTGTCCCGGCGGCGGCAAAGTATCCGCGGCGGCGGAGACTTCCACCAGCCTGGCCATTTCGACACCCAACCCGTCTTGCAGCCGGTCGAGGAATTGACGCTGCTGCGTCCGATATTCGGTTTGGGTTTCTTGTTCTAACTTCTTCCGGATCTGAAAATTAATTTTCTGCCAGGTGACTTCGCGCTGGGCGGCATTGCCTGAAAGCTCACCGAACTCCTGCTTGTGGCTGGCATAATACTCCTGGACCTGAGTTTCGTTAAGATAAGGAGATGCCAAACCAGCCTTGGCCATCAGGGCATTCTGCACCATTAAACCCTGGGCATCGCGCGCCTCGAATGCAATTTTCTCCGGATTCTCCGCAGAAGGCTGGATCATGCGATAACCCGGATACGGATCAGGGTTCGCCGTGGCAAGTTTCTTGAGTTGTTCCTGGTCAGCCGGGTCCAGCTTGATGCCACTCTTTTGCGCTGCCTGAAAGGCCACTTCCCGGTCGATGGCACGTCGAAGCAGAAAATCAAACATTTCCAGCGACATTGTTTTCTCATCGGCAAGTTCAGCAGCGGGAATTGGTATCAGATCTTTGAGCGTGATCGCGACGCCGTTTACACGGGCCACCGGCTGGTCGGCGCGAAGGCTCATATATTTTATGGCTACCGAACCCTGGGTAAAACGCGGGGCGGCAATGGTGGTCTCCGACGCAACCGGGTCTGCGGGCGACTCAGGCACGTCGGGCACTTCGACGATTTTTTCGAGAATCGCGATCGGCGCGAGTGGCAGACTGGCCGATGCGGAACGTTGGTGTCGCACAAGCAGCGACATCGCGAGGGCCGCCAGCAGCCCCGCCCCACACAACCATGAGATGTTTCTTGCATTCATGGGAAGCGCAAGCCCCGCACGAAACTCATTTGCTCTCTAGCTGGACATCCTCTTCTCCCACCACGACGCCAGGTGCTGAGTTATAGTAAACGGTCACGTCATTGAGAAAGAACCTGCCATTGTTCATGGTGCCCGCTTCAAAGCCGGTGGTCTTCAGGTTGAACTGATAGGCTCCGCCTGTAAGCACCATCGTGCCTCCGGCATCTCCGACACCGGAGTAATCTTCCGGCAGATCAACTGCCCAAATCGGATTTTGCACATCCATCAAAACCGCGTTGATCTTCACGGTAACGGACGCAGTGGAAGTCACGTCCGTGCCGGTGCTGTCATATAATTTCACCTTGTTCACCACCGTCTGGCCAGCTTTGAACTTATTGGCGATGTTGTCGGTCCCGGGGATTCCATCGTTTTGGACGTTGCCATCACTCAACGGTGACTGGAAGGCGACGCGCAGCGGTGACAGGACGGTCAGAGTAAAGTTGCTGATCGTTGTACTCCCGTACGAATCCGACGCTGTCAGCACGACTGTGTGCTGGCCCGGGCCCAACAGACTGCCCGGCGCCGGGGTCGCCGTCACCGAGACGTTCCAATCGTACTCGCTGGTCGCAATCGGCACGGTGAAGTTAACAGTGCCGTTGGTTGTCGCAACGCAAGTTTGATTCATCACCGCATTGACGGTGTCCGGGTGGAATGGATCGTCGTTCTTATTGAATTTCGGTTTCACCGAAGGCACGTCATCGTCACAGTGCGACGCGCAAGCCAATCGTCCGTTATTATAATCATCCAAGATCGCGGCGAGAGAGATGCCTTGGCTCCGCGCCGGGTCCGCCGGTTTGCTGCCGAGCGCATGCGCACAAAGGAACGCATCAGAATCCGCAATGGCTGTTCCGAGGCAACTGGAGCTTGCCCCCACGATGATGTTAAGTTTGGCCGAGATCAATTGGTGAATGAGAATGTAGGTGGCGTCACCGCGCGGCGGAGTTTGCAGGATCGTGATGGCTTGAGCCTTCGCGTAGGTCACACAACCCACGGTGATCGTTTCCACCGGCCAGGCAGTCGGATGGTTCTTCCAATAACCTTGCGTCTTGGTGCAGCCGCCGACCTTGGTGATGGTCTGTGTGCAGGAGATGGTGTTACCACAGCCATCCGTTGCCGTCCAAGTGCGGATAATCGTATTGCCGTTGGTCGTCTGATTGAACGTCACCGGCACGGAACCACTGCAGTTGTCCGTGGCCGTCACGGTCGCAGGCGGCGGCACCGGATCCGTGCTCAGGATTGTCTGATCGGACGGACAACCGGACAATACCGGCGGAGTCGTGTCGACAAAGGTGATCTGCTGGGAGCAAGTGGCGGCGTTGCCGCAGCCGTCCGTGGCTTTCCAAATGCGAGTGATGCCGGGCTGGCCGGTGCAATTGGCGGCCGTCAGGTTATCGGTAAAAGTAATGGTCACTGGACCGCCGCAGCTATCAGTGGCGGTAGCAGTGCCGGTATTGGCAGGGGCAGTCGAGTCACCACACTGCAACTGTTTATCCGGAGGACAGGAGATGTTGGGGGCCGTCGTGTCCTGCACGGTGATGGTCTGATTGCAGGTGGATTGATTGCCCGTGGCATCAGTGGCCTTCCAGGTACGAGTGATGATCTTTGGACAAGCGCCAGAAATGGAATCGGTAAAGCTCACCGTCGGGTTCTGGTCGCAGCTATCTATGGCGGTTGCCTGACCGGTAGCGCCGGGAGCGGTGGACTGGCCGCATTCGACCGTGGCGTCAGGCGGGCAGGTAATTGTGGGCGCAGTGTCATCCTGGACAGTCACGTTAAACGAGCATTGGTTGGTATTACCGCTGCAGTCCGTGGCCGTGGCGACAATCAGGTGCGTACCAAGTCCCAAGGAACTGCCGTTGGGTGGATTCAAGGCGAGGGTCACGATCGGGCAATTATCGGAAGCGGTCGGCTCCTGGAAAAAGACCGGCCCATTCGTGCAACTCACGGTCTGATCGCCGGGGCAGACGATCACCGGCACTTCCGTGTCAATCACTTTGATTGCACACTGATGCTGCGATGTGTTGCCACGCAGGTCGCTGGCTGTGACCGTGACCAGGTTCAAACCGCCGCCACAGGTCACCGGGAACTGCCCTTGCAACATGTCATTGCCAAGGTCGGTCAGCGCAATAACGGCGCCGTTCTCGTCAATCGCACTGACACTGGCGGAAATGATGAGGGGACAACAGTTGTCCACGGCCAACGGACGCATAAACGTAAACGTCGAATAACATTTTCCCGGATCATTGGTCAGGACAAGGGGATGCTCCAAGTCCGGGCAGCTGATAATAGGGTTATTGGTATCGGCAAATTCAGGCACCATCGTGTCTTGGATCGTCACGATAAACGTGCATATGTTCGTATTGCCGGAGGCATCCCGAGCGACGCAAGTCACCAGGTGGTTGGTCGAGCCGGCGGTCGGCGACAGTGCAAAAAAACTTCCCGAAGGCGGCGTGCAGGTCACGGTTGGATTAGGGTCGCAATTATCGGTCACCGTTGGCACTGGGAAAGTGACGAACGCGCCAGGAAGGCCGTCTCCGTGCGCATTGCATTCCTCCATGATATTGTCTGGACATACGATCATTGGCTGCGGGATGTCTTCCGAACCAACATTGCCTTTGGCCCGACCGTTGAAATTGGCCGCAAAGCTGCCGGCGAACGTGGAAACCTCGCTGGTCACTTGAATACCAATCTCACCACACGAGAAAAACGCGAGCAGCGCGCCACCTGTCGGTTTATATCGCAAATCATACTGGTCGGTCGCTCCTGATTCCAACGAACCGAAGCTCGTGACTTCACCTGTCAGAAGCACGCCCGAGTAGACATTGGTCACACTTCCAACAATGCGGGTCACCGTCCCGGAAAGAATGAAATCATCACCCGTCACGCCTCCAACCAGTACACCGGCGTTGTCCACCAAGGCTTTGATCTGGAGGCTCTTGACACCTGTGATCAGACGGACTGACTCTGCGGCTGAAAACTGAATCGACAACGGCGAGCTGTTGATCGTCAACAGTTGGCTCATGCTGTTGTAAATTAGGGCAGAAGCGCTTGTGTTTTGGTACGCGACTTTGGGATACGCCGGATTGGCCCCCAATAAACTTGCGGCGGAGGGCAACACAGTGGCGAACATTGCGGCGGTGGAAATTGCGAGCATGGAGAACACTTTTGTACGACTCATAACAGGATTCCTTTTTTTTGTTATTTGATTTTCTAAACTTTCCAATGGTACAGCTCGAAGAACGACTCAGACATAAAAAGCGAAGAATTCTAAGGGGTGACGGAAGCCCGGCGG
>CAYIOH010000374.1:0-4625 GCA_964364975.1 uncultured Bifidobacteriaceae bacterium | reverse complement strand
CGTTTTGCAGGCGGAAGCGGAACGGCGTGGGACTGTCCCAGTTCACCAGCAGCAAATCACTGCGACCGTCGCCATCCACGTCGAGCACCTGCGCGGACTTCACGGGCGACGAAAGCGGAATTTTTCCCGGCTCGGCGAGCGTGTGGTCCTCCTTCTGTGCGAGGAAATAAACGTGGTTTTCCGCCAACAGCACGAGGTCGGTGCGGCCATCGCCGTTCAGATCGCCCGCCGTCAGGGCGTTCGCGGTGAGCTGGCCGTCCTCGATGGGCCAGCGTTTGGGCGCGCTCCAATTGTTCGTGCCCTGGTTGTAAATCACGATGAGTTCCTTCGGGTCGCCGTAGTAAGCGATGTCGGGACGGCCATCGCCGTTAAGATCGGTCACGCCCATGGCAGCGATGCGCTTTTCCGAGGCGATGGATTCGATGCGAAAGCGCGCATCGGGCGGCAACTCGTTCAACTCGCGCTTGCGCGTGGGCTTGACCTCGACGCGGTTTGTCTGGCCGGTCTGGTTGTAAAGCAGCGTGATTTTCGAGCGGACGTTGTTCGCAACAACCAAGTCCGTCAGGCCGTCGCCGTCTAGGTCGGCGGCGTGCAGCAAACTGATCTGGCTTTCGATGGGATAAATCTCGCGGCCCGCGAAGCCGAAGTCGTTGGTCGTTGTGCCGGCGAACGCAGAGGTAACCCATCCGACATTGGCGGCAAGCAGCAACGAAAGAAACCATTTCATATTTGGCATCGAACGCGGCGCACGCTGCCATTCTCTACGGCGCTTGGCGAGATTTATTCGCCGATGTATAGGAGCGCCCATACCTCTCATCGGAGGAGTCAGGTGGTGGGCATTCGTTTCCGGAAATTTATTCTGACAACCGCGCTATTGGAGGTGCGGTTCGGCGAAGGGCAGTCCGTGCGCCTCGGCCACGGCCTTGTGCGTGACCTTCCCGTTCATCACGTTGATGCCGCCAAGCAATGCCGGCTGATGCCGGCAGGCCTCGGCCAGCCCATGATCCGCCAGCGTTTCGATGTAGCGATAAGTGACGTTCGTGAGCGCCTGCGTGGCAGTGCGCGCGTAGGCGCCGGGCATGTTGGCCACGCAATAGTGCGTCACGCCTTCCTCGACATAAACCGGCATCTGGTGCGTGGTCGCGCGCGAAGTTTCGGCGCAGCCGCCCTGGTCAATGGCGATGTCCACCAGCACGCTGCCGGGCCGCATGCGGGCCAGCATCTCGCGGTTGATCAACTTGGGCGCGCGCGCGCCGGGCACGAGCACCGCGCCAATGAGCAGGTCCACGTGCGGCAGCAGCTCCAGCAAATGCGCCTCACTCGAATACAGCGTGTGCGCCGTGTGCAGCGTGATGTCGAGGAACCGCATCCGTTCCAAGTCCACTTCCAAAATGGTAACGTCCGCGCCGAGACCCTGGGCCATCCGCGCGGCGTTGACACCCGCCGACCCGCCGCCAAGCACGACGACTTTCCCTGGCAACACGCCCGGCACACCGCCCAGCAACACGCCGCTTCCGCCGAAATGTTTCGCCAGAAAATAGCCGCCCACCAGCACGCTCATGCGCCCGGCGATTTCGCTCATGGGTTCGAGCAACGGCAGCCGCCGGTTGACCTCGACGGTTTCATACGCCAGCGCCGTGACGCCGGATTTCATCAATCCCTGCGTGAGTAATCTGCTTGCAGCCAGGTGCAGATACGTGAAGAGCAATTGTCCGGGCCGCAGCAGGCTGAATTCGTTGGTCAGCGGCTCTTTCACCTTCACGATAAGGTCGGCCTGCTCGAACACGGTGGCGTGCGAATCCACGAGTTTCGCGCCGGCGTGCTGATATTCGAGGTCGGGAAAACCCGCGCCCGCACCCGCGCCATGCTCGACCACGACGGTGTGGCCGCGTTTGGTGAGTTGATACGCCGCGGAGGGCAGCAACGCCACGCGGTATTCCTGTTCTTTGATTTCCCGGGGAACGCCAATGATCATAACGGAAAAGTCTGGTCGTCGTTCGCGGACGATTCCGCTGTCGGCGCAGCCCCGGCGATGTTCGTCGGCGAAACGGGTTTGATTTTGGGTCGAGTCGTCACGATTTCAGGGGCGGTGGCGGCAACCGGTTCGTTGGGCAGTTCCGTCCTTTCGGCCACGTTGGTCGTGGGGTTGGTTTCTTTCACGACTTTCACTTCGGGCGATTCAGTTTCAGGCGCGGTGGCGGTAGCGGGTTCCTGCGGCAACTCCGTCAACTCCACCGGTGCGGGCGCGGGCACAGGTTGGACGGCTTTGTCTGTTTGAGCGGGTGGGGCAAGCTCCAGCCGCGCCTGTGCCCGGTTCACCAACGCCAACATCGTCACCGACGATGCCGCCTCTTTCTCGGCTGCTTGGATGCGGGCGAACTCGCCAAAGACTTCCTCGCGCACCGGTTCTTCGCGCGTGACCAATTCTTGTCCCTGCGTGGCGCGCATGGCCAGCAGAATGTGATGGCAATTGATGGCTTCGAGCGAACGCGCCGGCGTGTAACCGTGTTCGGCGCCGGACGCCTCCACGACCAGACGCGCGGCGAGCAAGGTTTGGAGGACCTGCTGGATGAGTTTGCTGGGAATGCCCAGTTCGCGGGACATCTCGGGGACGGTCACCGGCGGCAGGCCGCGCTCGAAGCGTTGTCCAATGCACGTCATCAGCCGCAACGCGACGAACTCGCGTCCGCGTTGGTTCACGTTCTCGGCGAGTTTTTCCTGCAAGTAGGATTCGCGGTTCTGAAAGGCGTAGGCCGTTTGCGCGCCGAACAGGACGATGACCCAGACGCCGTAAAGTCCCAGCATGAGCAGCGGGATGAGCGCGAGGCCGCCGTAAATCTTGCTGGCGTTCATGGCGCTTGAGCCAAGGTAGATGCTGAACAGATTGAACAAGTGCCATGCCGTTCCCGCCAGCACTCCGCCCACCAGCGCCGCGCCGAAGTGAACCTTCGTGTTCGGCATCAACTTGTAGAAAAGCGCAAACGTCATGGAAATCAGGATCACCGGCAGAAGTTGGGAAACCACCGTTTCGAGCAGCGGCACGACGGTGAGAATGTCGCGCGTTTTTTGGAAATGCGATCCGCTGGCCAGTCCCAGCGCGCCGACGAGCAGCAACGGGACCAGCGTGATGGTCGCCCAATACAAAACGACCCGGGAAAGCCAGTTCCGGCCACGCGCCACGCCCCAGATGTCGTTGAACGTTTCCTCCACGCGCGCCAGCATCACAATCGCCGTCCACAGCAGGAACACCACACCGGTGACCCCGAGGGTACCGCTGTAGGTGTTCTGGATGAACTGGTGGATGTAGCCCGCCGCCCTCTTTTTGCCGAGAAGATCGAGCGCCGCGCGAATTTGCTCGGACGGAGCGTTCGTTTGCGTCGCGGTCAAGACGAGATTTGTGGCTGTAGCTTCGACCAGGGCGATTTCGTTCGTCGAGAGAACTTCCGCAACGTTTGTGATCGTCTCGAACGAAATCGCGGGTTGGTCCGCGTTTGTGATAAGATTTGGAACCATGTGATCTACAAACTGCTGAATGAAGGTTTCGATCTGGTCCTTGCCCTCGGATTTCAGAAAGATGCTCGTGACGCTCATGGCCACGGCCAGCATCGGAATGAGCGCGAGCAACGTGGTGAAGGACAAGGCCGAGGCGCGCACGGGACAGCGGTTGCGCACGAAGCTTTGCCAGACGAGCGCCCAGAAATGGACAAACTTCTCGAACTTGGTGAGGTTTGCTTCAAACGACAGCAACTCGTCCTTCCGGCTGCCGAATGTGCCGGTCAGGATTCGGATGAGGCGGGCGAGCGACTTGTTGGCCATCGGTTAAACCAACGCTAACAAAGCGCGCGGCCAAGTCAACCAGCGCACTCAATCGTCCTCATCCTCCTTCTCGTGCTCGAACTCGACTTGGCTTGATTTCGAGGACGAGCACGAGGAGGATTCGGAAATCACTTTCAACTTTTCGCCCGCGTTGCTACCCTGCCGCCATGTCACGGAAGTCGTCATCGGATTCAGAGAACGGTTTCGGCGACGTCATTGGCGTGGCGCTGCTGGCGGCAGCGCTGTTGCTGCTGGTGGCGCAGTTTTCATTCGACCGCTACGACCTGTCCTCGGTTCGCATGCCGCCCAACAAGCCGGTGCACAATTGGATCGGGCCCTCCGGCGCCTGGATTGCGCACAGTTCGTTTTTCATCTTCGGGGTGGCGGCTTATGCGTTGCCGCTGTTGCTGGCGGTGTTTGGCGTGGCGTATCTGTTCAATATCCTCGGTTACCTGCGGCAACGTTCCGGGTGGTCGGTCTTGTGGGCGGTCGTGGCCGTGCTGTCGCTGACGGGGTTGCTCCACATGACGGATGGAACGGCGCTGGCCGGACAGTGGCGGGAAAAAATCACCGCGCCATTCATCGGCGGCTGGCTCGGCTACTTTCCTTACGAATACGGTTTCTGGATGCTCGGCGGCGTGGGCGCGACCATCGTCTATGCCGCGCTCTATCTCATCAGCCTGCTGTTCCTCACGAATTTCCGGCTCGGCGAATGGCTGCGCGGTTGCTTCGGTGATGAGTTGAAAACCGAAGGAATGACGCCGGATGAAATCGCGCTGGAACGCCGCGCACACGGCCTCGGACCACCA
>CAYIOH010000373.1:0-4628 GCA_964364975.1 uncultured Bifidobacteriaceae bacterium | reverse complement strand
GCCCTGAGCCAAGGCCTGGGTTGACCCGAAGCGACAGTTGACGGCCGGGGAACAGCGCTCCAAAGGCGTGGATTTGAGCAATCGAGCAGGCATTGAACAGGACTCCTTTTTCAATCAGCACCTTCAGGTTTTCCGGCAACTGTTGCGCCGTGAGTTGAATCAGTTCAGGAGAAACACCCGCACGAAGCGCACGCTCGACCTCATAACCGCTGCTCGCGTCAATATGGAGGCCCTCGTTGACCAACACTCGAATCACTGCGCTGGTCGGGCTGGCTTTTATGGCGTAGCGGGCGGTCAACCCGAAAGCGTTGGGAAAGGCCAGCACCAAACGAGCTTGATGCTCCAACGTTTTCTGATCGTAAACGAAAACCGGCGTCCCAAACTCTCGTTGGATCGCACGGATTCTATCTTTAGTTAGAAACGGGATCATCCTCATACTCGCTCTCCCCTGCGCATTGTGCTCATTGGCACGAGCGTAGCGCCGCGCGCCAGAAACGCAAGCTCGGCGGCTCACCATTGGTCAATGGCGTGCGAGCCGAAGCCGGCTCACGGATTCGGCGGTTGCGCCTCACTGGCCAAGTTTTCCGGCGCGATGAATTTCCGGGCCATGTTCATGCCCATGCGCATCATCTGCAACTGGTTCGTCTGGAATTTGCCGAACGCAGCCAACTGTTCCGCGGACAGGATTTCGCGTGCGCGCGCGTAAACCTGCTGGTTCACGGTTTCCTGGCTTTGGAGAACTTTCTCGCTGCCTTCGCCTGAAAACATGGCTTGCAAGGTGGCCGCGTCCTGATTGTCTCCCGGCATCGGCAGACCCGTAGCGGCAGCCACGACTTGTTTTTCCTCCTTCATGAACCCCAGCAGTTGTTCGGTCTGCTGGTCGGTCAGCGCGCTTTCGCCACCGGCGCTTTGCATCCGGAACTGATTGAGCTGGGTCCGCTCGCCGACGGTTTGCTGGTAGTTCTTGTATTCCGCATAACGGCTTTCGCCGAGAAATTCCCGGACTTGCAGATCGAAACTTTTCTGTTCGGCGCTCAACGTGTTCAGCAGTTCGGTGCGATTTGTGGATGAATCACCACCGAACAGCGAGGTCGCCTTCGACGCGCCCTTCATCATGTTGTCGGCGAGCAGGTCTTTGAACTGAGCCGCTTCCTCCGGCGGGAGGTTCAGCTTTTTGACCAAGGGACTGTAGAGCGAATCCATCATCGTCCGCTGTTGGTCGCGGATCATTTTCAACATCTCCGGGTCTTTCATCATTTTCGCAATAGCATCGCCGAAGCCGCCTTTGCTTTGCTTTTTGTTTTCATCCTCCGCGGCCTGATTAGTCGAAGCAGATGCCGCAGCTTTGGCGTTGGCCAGTCGCTGCGCCTGGAGTTTCGCGGCCAGATCGCTCGCCTGTTCAAGCGACTCGTGTCGCTGTTTTGCGATGAGCTTCTGGTTGGCCTGAAGATCGGCGATCTCCTGTGTTTTTTGGTCCATCTCCCCACGCAGGGAAACCAGCTGCCCTTTTTGCCGGTCGAGCTTTTGCCACTGGACGACGCAAAGAGCGCCCAGCACGACGCTGGTCGCGATGAAGACAGCGATGAGTGTGTTTTTCATAATTCAGGTTTGGTTCAACGCGGGACGGGCCACGTGCCGGCGAGGCGGTCGGGCAGGCTGCGCTTCGGCAAGGCGATGGAGAGAATCGTCAGGGCACAAATCAACAGCGAAGAAACCAACGTCCCGCCAAACAAGCCGAGCCACGGTTTCAGGATGGCAAACAAACCCAGCCCCAACGCCAGCGAACCCCACGCCACCATTGCGCGCCAGAATACGCGCAAGCGCGAAGCCCGCGCGCCGTCCTTCCGCACAAAAGTCACGCCCGCGATGAGCAGCACCAGCCCGCCCCGGAACAGCAGCGCCGCGATCAAGGCCGGGATGCCGACGTAAAAGGCCAGCGACCCGGCAAGCACGATGAGGGGAAACCACGGTTGCTTCGTGAGGTCGAACATCTCCAGCTTGGGCAGATGCGGTTTCAGCGCGGCATCGGCGTCAGCAATTTCTTTTTCCGTCGGCGAGGGATTCTCGGCCACGCTCTGTTCGGCAAAACGCCGCGCGTCGCCTTTGATCATTGTCAGCCCAAACAGGCCCGACCACGAAGCCTCATTCGTGATGACCGCGCGGTAATGGTGGGCGATGTAGATTCCGAACTCACGGTCGCTCGGATGCGGCTGGTGCTTCGCCCACCTGAAATTCATTCCGGCCCGCTGTTGCAACAGCGCGGTGAGTTCCATCAGGCCCGGATTGCTCTGACTCCATTGCTCAAGAAGCGTTATGCCGAAGATTGTGCCGAAACACACGAGCAGCGGAAAAAACAGGCCGCCCGCCACGATGGCCGCCCGCCGCAAGCGCGAAACCTCGGTCACGCGTTGCAAGAGCGGTCGGAGCGCGCCCGTGACCGCATTGGCGTCAGGAAGCTGCGACAGGTGCTTCAGGAAATTACGCGCGTGCAGCGGCACCGGAACGGCCACCTCGCCCGCGACTTTTCCAGCGGCATCCGCCCGGCCCGCCAGCGCACTGGCGGCGACTTCATCAAGGAATCTTTGCGCTCTTGCCTTGTCTGAAAACGGCGGCGCAAGGTTCGGAGCTCCGCCTTCAGTCGGTTCGGGCCGCGTGAACGCGGAACTCCAAACTGGCGATTCCTGGAACGACTGCCCCGGCGCGGGAAAATCCAGCAGCTTGGCCCGGCCATCACCCGTGATCCAGACGCGATCCAACGCCAGCACCGGCGGCATCGTGCCGTCCTTTTCCGCCGCGCTGATTTCAGCGGCCAGATCGTAAAGCCAGTACCGCACCTGACTCCACGGTTGGCGGGTTTGGATCAGTTCCACCAACGGCTTGCCGGTCACGGCTTCAAACGCGTCCCAGTTTTCTTCCGGCGAGCGCGGTCCGCCCAGCCAGCGCAGCCGACCCACACGACCGATGTTCCGCAACGTTGCCGGGACCGCTGGTGTGCCGGGCGGCACCAGGCGCAGCCACACCTTGCGCAGCAACCGCAAGTCATAGCCCAGCAGCCACGCGCCGCTGGCGGATTTCTCCAGCGTTTCCAGGACGTGATACGGTCCGACCGTGGCTTTGCTTTCCACGGCGGGCGGTGGCATTTCGACCGCTGCCAGCACGGGTCGCGATTGGAGCGCCATCCGCGCAATTACCCTGGTGTGGGTCACCAGATCTTGCAGGGCCGCAAAGCCGTTCCGTCGGCGCGCCGTGCAAAACAGCAGCGCCAGCACGAGGTAAAACGAAAATGCCATCACGTAATGCGTCGCCGAGGCGTCGCTCAGATAAGCCTTGGGATCGCCACCGTAAACCAACCAGTAGGGTAACGCCGGCGTCAGGACGTAAAGCGCGGCACGTAGCGCGGCGCGCAAAAAGCCTGGCACACTTTTGTCCGGCCCGACAACGCACAGGCGGCAGATGGCCTTGCCAGCGCTGGCACCCCAGATGCCTTCGAGCAATGCGAAGTAGAGCACCGTCCCGGCAAACGCTGTGATTATCAACGCCAGCGCCTTCGGCGAACCCTGACTGGCGAGATTCAGGAAATCCATCGGGCTTCCACCCGCCACCAGGAGAACGGACGTGAAGACGACGTTGAGCGCCAGCATGTCCAGCGCACCGGCCAGGAAACGGAGGCCCAGCGTCGCCGGAGTGGGGGCCGCGGAACTGAACGGCGCGAGCGCTTGCGCCAGTTCGGAATAACTCTTGAACCGTTCACCCGGTTGCTTCTCGAGGCAACGCAAGACGGCTTTAGCCAGACCTTGCGGAATGTTTGGGCGGAGTTTTCTTGGCGAGGGCGCGTGTTGTTCCAACACGGTGGCGAGCAATTGCACCGTGTTCTTCGCTTCAAACGGCGTGCGCCCGGTGAGCAGATAGAACAGCGTCGCGCCGACGGAATACATGTCCGAGCGGGCGTTGAGTTCGTCGCCGCGCAATTGCTCGGGCGAGCAGAACGCGGGTGTGCCGAGAAACGCACCGGCTGAGGTTAGCGCCGGTTCGGTGCGGACGGCGGTGGAAATCGAAAGGCCGAAGTCGCCGATCTTCACCGTGCCGTCGGCGTCGCGGAAACAGTTCGAGGGTTTGACGTCGCGATGCAGGATGCCGATGCGCTGGGCCGCCTCCAGTCCGGCGATGATTTGCACCACGGCATCCACCGCCTCGCCGACCGGCAACGGGCCGTTCGCAACCACACGGTCCTGCAACGTCCCGCCCGATACCAGTTCCATCGCGATGACCGGCGTGCCGCCGATTTCTTCCGTGCCGAAAACATAGACGCTGTTGGGATGATTGATTGAAGCCGCCAGCCGGCCCTCGCGGAAAAACCGTTCGCGCGCGTCGGGTGAATCCAGCGTGTGGCTCAGAACCTTGAGCGCGACACAACGTCCCGTGTCCAAATCATCGGCCACGAACGCCGCGCCCATCCCGCCCTGGCCCAGCAGACGGACAATCCGGTAATGCCCGAAACGATCACCGGGCTGCGGGAGTCCGCGCGACTTCGCTTCCTTCGGCGGCAAGGCGACCGTCCCGCTTGGCTCCGTGGCGGGCTGCGTTCCCATGCCGGTCTTGAGCAGGCACTTCGGGCAAAGTCCTTCGGG
>CAYIOH010000372.1:0-4628 GCA_964364975.1 uncultured Bifidobacteriaceae bacterium | reverse complement strand
ACGCGGCGGCCAACGAGGCGCTGCTGCGACTGCTTGCCGAAACTTTCGATTGCCCGCGAGGTCGTGTCGAACTGGTGCGCGGTCATGCATCGCGGCATAAAATCGTGAAACTCCATGGGGTTTCCGCCGCGCACGTTCTGGCAAAGTTGAGCCCACCGTGAACGCGCCACCGAGTCCGTAAATCAAACGGCGAACCATTGACGCAAACTCAAAGCAGCCTTTGGAAACGAAGGCCGCCTTTTTAGATGGGTAATTTCATTCTCGCCGTCTGCTTAGTTGCATGTTAAATCCAGTACCAATGAACCGGCATCTCTTTGGCGACAATCTCAAATGACAGCAAAACATCCACTCGCGGAGGTCTTTGGTTTTCTGGCGACGGACATGAGCACCGCTGCCAACCGCCATCGCACAAAGAGGCTTTGCCCGTTCAACAACAAAGTCCCGAATTGCACGAAGGACAAAGCTCAAGACCCGCTCGGTGTTTGCAGCGTTTTTCACGACGGCGAGGTGGTCATCACTTGTCCGATTCGCTTTCGCCAAAGCTGGATGATTGCAGATGATGCGGCGGAGTTCTTCTTCGCGCCCGATGCGAAATGGACGACCCTGACAGAGGTGCGCCTCAAGGATGCCGACGTAGGGTCGGCGGGCAACATTAACATTGTGCTTTGCGAATAGCGAATGGCTTACAACCTAAAAACGCCGCCTGCTAATACCGAGTCGTTCTGTCGAAGCGAAATTGACAGGATGCTCAAGTATTCGCAAACGAAGGTCATCATGCCGGTCGTCACACTTGGGCTGCTTCGAGTCTTTCTGGAAAGCGGTCAAAAAGTTTTCTCAGACCCACAGATCAAAAAGGCATATGAGGCAGGGGTCAGGGGCGTGAAGGAGTTTCTCGGCCATGACGTTCACGTTGGCGCGAAATACTATGATGCCTATGGCACGCGAATGTCGCGCTACAGCGTTCTAAAGTCGGTCGGCCATCTGAAATACGAGTTGCTTCCTCCTTACACTTCGTTCGCGGAAAATCTCTGCCGCTGGATTCCGGCCAGAATCAAGCGGCACATTGATGAGCGTCTGGGCGTAGTGCCGCTACTCGCCGATTCGGAAACGCGCGTGGCATACGCTGAAGATCGCAAGAAGTTCCTCGAACTGATTCGCCAGCAAATCGACAAGACGCCAGCCAACTTTGAGATTTTCAGTTTTGTGGTCATCAAAATCCATTTGGAAAAGTTTGCGTGCAAAATCTACCGCGACACTCGGACCGCGGCTCACGACAGAGGCGTCGACCTCTCGACGAATTTCGGCGTGGTGTATCAAGTCAAGAAGCTGCGGATTCACACCCAATCAGAAGCGGACAAGGTTTACGCTGAACTCAAATTGAATTTTGACAACGAGCGTCTTCAAGACGGAAACGTCATTCTCGTGATTGACGACGTTTCTAAGCAGGTGAAGAAATATCTCATCGACATGAAGATTCAATCACTCAGCAAGGCTGATCTTTTGACGATGGCGGCCAACTTTGAGGAGGCGGAAGACCGCCAGAAAGTATTGCGGATCGTTTATGAGGAGTTCCGCCGCGAGTATTCAAGCACAATCAAATGAACTATGAACTCGAAGCCTCTCAACCAAACGGACAGGCAGCTAATCAGCCGATTGCAGAACCAACTCGACGAAGTGCGGCAGCGTTTGAACGTCACTGCCCCCGGCGTCGCGCTGTATCGGGCGGACGTGAGCTATGGAGACGATGAGGTTACGTATGTTGAGGCTGATGGATTAGGCGGCGCTGTCTTGCGAGTTGTGGAAGGAAATTACCCCGTGGATTACTTCACCCGCGAAGAGAAGGAGTTTTCGACCGAAGCCGAAGCAGTGCGTGCGGCAGAGGCTTTGCGAATGGCCGAATCATCAGTCTGACAGCCGCGTTTGAATATCTGGCGGATGAAGTCTTGCTGGTGGAACTCGACCGTCAAATCTTGGCTGTGTGGAAAACCATTTTGGGCAGACGAAGTGCGCGCACTTGCCGAACGACACGGCTTTGAAACCAAAGCTGTGCCGATGAAGAACACGCACCACGCGGAGATGGCCGAATTGCTGATTGGTCGCAATCTTGATTGGGTCGAAGACGGCGGGATTTTCCGAGAAGAAGCAGACAACGCCAAGGGGGGCAAAGAAACCCCCACAGCGCCGGAAAGTTGAACGACGGAACAACCGCCAAAGATATTAACTACCGGCGCGGGCGAACGTTTGCCAACCGCGCGCGCGCCTGATTTACTCCGCGGGTTGAATCCGGCCAAGCCATTGATCACGTGGATGGAAAGCAGCGGCGCAAACGCGCCGTGGCTGTTTCTGGCACTATTCGTCGCGGCGTCCGTGCTGATGATCTGGCGGCTGGAAGCCATGAGCGACAGCGGCTTTGAGGGCACGGTGCTCGGCACGCTCGTCATGCCGTATTGCTCCGGCATTGGGAATCTCATTTTTGCGTTTCTCCTTGGACGCCACGCGGGGCCGGGCGCGGAGGTGATGACCAACTCGCTCGTCAACAACGTGACGAATATGACGCTGGTGATCAGTGTGCCGACGATTTTCTGGGGCATGCGGCTGATGCCCGCGCAGAAAAGAAAGGGCAAGGACGGCGGCAAGACACACGAATTGAACCGGCTTTCGCTGTTGCTCACGCTCACGGCGGCGTTGTTTTTCACAGGCGCGGTCTGGGCGCTGGCGCGTGACGGGAGGCTCGATTCCGGCGACGGTTTGGCGCTCGTGGGATTGTTTTTGTTCTGGCAGTGCTTTCACGTTTTCGAGGTGCTCAAGAGCAACGTGCGACAAAACCGGTCGTTCAGTTGGCTGCTGCCGTTGGACCTTGCGCTACTGGCCGTGGGCGCTTACGGCGTTTACCTGAGCATTGACTGGCTGGTGAACTGGCTGCAACACCAACCGCACGGCGGCTTCATCAGCGCGAAGTATCTGGGTTGGTTGAGTGGCTGGTTGATGGTGCTGCCGAATGGAATGTTGGCGCTCTTTTACGGCTGGCGCGGGCGGCCCGAAATCATCTACTCGTCGCAGGTGGGTGACGGGCACATCTGCATTCCATTGTGCGTCGGAATCTACGCGCTGTATCACACCCTGGCCGTGCCGGCGTTTTTCCAGACCGGCGTGCTGATTTTACTCGGCGCGATGCTGGTGCATATCCTCTTTGTGGCGTTGCTTGGGCGACTGCCGCGCTTGATGGGCTGGGTGCTGGTGGCGGGCTATGGGTGGTTTCTTTATCGCGGATTGCCGCGATGAAGTTGGAGTCCAGCCTTTCGGCTGTCCGACCTTCCAGCAGAAGAACAGGCCGAAACCTGAACTCCAACGAAGCTACAGCTTCGGGGCGACCGGGTTCGCGCGGATTTTGTCGCTCAACTCGACGAAGGGAATTTGCGCAGCGAGCCAGCGCGAGTCCTTGGTGATGGCGTCCATGGACTGGCGCGTGTTGTTGCAAATGAGATAAAACCCGCGGCCCAAAACCAGAAAGGCGTCAAAGCGCGTCCCGCCCGCGTGCCGCGCAAACTCAAAATCGCCCACGCCGAATTCCCGGCTCGTCAGTTCCTCTTGAAGCAGGTCGAGGTCGGACGCGAAGTTTTTCTGGAAATCCTCCTTGCGCGGACCGTTGTAACTGAGGACGCGGCCCGGCTTGTCGTTCAGCGACACCACTGCCCACTCGTCGAAGACGGTTTTGGTGTACCGGGCGTTCATCTGGTCCACGGTCGCCCGGATCAGGAAATTGGCTTCGTCCAAGGTCATAGTTGTCTTCGTTGGTCGGGCCGAAGCAGAACAAGTTTGATGCCATGAGACAAGAGAATTTCCCTGAGCGAGCGTGGTTCTTATTAACACCGGGCTTCAGCCCGGTGTTTATGAGGTGTTTTGTGGTTCCTGTCCATTTTTCAACTGCGCTGCGCGAAATGTGGAACTATACTCAACCCCGGCTCACATGAATCGAACTGCGCCAGACATGTCATCGTCCGCCGCCAATCCATCCGTCCGACTGGTCGGCGTGCTGCATAGGCTGGCGTCGGGTCTGGCATTTGTGAGTTTTGCACTTGTTGTGCTCACGTTGTTCGTGCCGCTGAGTAAGGCCCCCAACCCCGGCTGGCCGGAGGCGGTGCTGGTCTGGGTGGCGACGCTCACCACGCTGGTTTCGCTGGCTCGCCAGTTGCCAACTCAAAACGTGATGCTGGCCGCCGCCGTCATCGCCTTCATCGGCGGGACGATTCACGCCGTTGGCACGGCCACGGCGATTCCGTTTGGTCCGTTCAGTTACACGGACAGCGCCGGCCCGCGGTTCTTCAACACGCTCGCGTGGCCCATGCCGCTGGTGTGGATCGTTGCTATTTTGAATTCGCGCGGCGTGGCGCGGCTGATATTGCGGCCGTGGCGCAAGGTGCGCACGTATGGCTTCTGGCTCATTGGCATCACCGTTGCGCTTGCCGTGCTGTTTGACCTGGCGCTGGAGCCGTTTGCCGCGGCGGTGAAAGACCGGCAGGCTACCGTGGGCCAATACGTGCGGGTCAACGCGCCGCTGCTGACGCTGGTGAAGATCGACCCGATCCGGCTGCGCGTCGAGGTGCCCGAGCGCATGGCGCCGTGGATCA
>CAYIOH010000371.1:0-4642 GCA_964364975.1 uncultured Bifidobacteriaceae bacterium | reverse complement strand
CAAGCCGCAGGACTTTGCGGAGGATTTGGTCGGCTTCGCGTTTCGGAAGCGAACGTAAATTTTCCAGCGCGGACTCGGCGTATTCTACTTTGTAACGACCATTTGCCATTGCTTGTTAATCCAGTCGGCAGTAAGCAGCGAGTCCTTGCAGACCTCCTTCACGACCGAAGCCGCTTTCCTTGTAACCGCCGAACGGACTTGTCGGGTCGAACTTGTTGTAGGTGTTCGCCCAGACGACGCCGGCGCGAAGCTGGTTGACGATCTTGAAAATCTTGCTGCCCTTGTCGGTCCACACACCGGCGCTCAAGCCGTAGGGCGTGTTGTTCGCGCGCTCGACGGCTTCCTCCGGCGTGCGGAAGGTCATCACCGCCAGCACCGGGCCGAAGACTTCCTCCTGCGCGATGCGATGCGACGCGGTGACGCCGGTGAGAAATGTCGGCGGAAACCAGTAGCCGCGCTCGGGCAACCGGCACACCGGCTGCACCACTTCCGCGCCCTCGTCCGCGCCGCTCTGGACCAGCTCGCGGATTTTTTCCAACTGCGGCTTGTTGTTGATCGCGCCGATGTCGGTGTTTTTGTCGAGCGGATTGCCGATGCGTAGCGTCTGGATGCGGTCCCGCAGCTTGCGGACGACCGTCGGGAAAATGTTTTCCTGCACCAGCAGCCGCGAGCCGGCGCAGCAGACATGGCCCATGTTGAAGTAAATCCCGGCGACGATGCCTTCGATGGCCTGGTCAATCGGCGCGTCGTCGAACACGATGTTCGCCGCCTTGCCGCCGAGTTCGAGCGTGAGCCGCTTGCCGGTGCCGACGCAGAGTTGCGCGAGCTGCTTGCCAATTTCCGTCGAGCCGGTGAATGCGATTTTGTTCACGTCTGGATGCTTGACGATGGCCGTGCCGGTTTCCGCCGTGCCGGTGACGACGTTGACGACGCCTTCCGGCAATTCCGCCTCTTGGAAAATCTGAGCCAGCCGCAGCAGGCTGAGGCTGGTGGTCTTGGACGGCTTGATGACGACGGTGTTGCCGCAGGCGATGGCGGGCGCGATTTTCCACGCGGCCATCAGCAACGGAAAATTCCACGGGATGATCTGGCCGGCCACACCCAGCGGCCGTGGATTCCGGCCCGGGAACGCGAACTGCAATTTGTCCGCCCAGCCGGCGTGATAGAAGAAGTGCGCCGCCACGATGGGCAGGTCCACGTCGCGGCTTTCCTTGATGGGCTTGCCGCCGTCCAGGGTCTCGAGCACTGCCAACTCGCGGGATTTTTCCTGAATGATGCGCGCGATGCGAAAGATGTATTTCGCGCGCTCGCGGCCCGGCATCTTGCTCCAGACCTTTTCGTAAGCACGGCGGGCCACTTTCACCGCTTTATCAACGTCCACTTCGTCGGCGGCTGCAATCTCTGTGAGCTTTTCTTCCGTCGCTGGATTCAATGAGGGAAAGTATTTCCGAGAGTGCGGCGCAACGAACTTGCCGCCGATGAACAACTCATGGCGCGGCGCGATGACGTAGTTCTTGGAATCCTCCGGCGCGGGAGCAAAGTCCCACTTGTTGCCGAAAGTCAGGCGGCGCTCTTTGAGCGGCACAACGGGATATGCTGAGGTGGTGGCGACGGCGCGCCTGGCAGAAACTTTGCGAGAGATGGGTTTTAGTATCGTTTTCATTTCAATGTTTTGTAGCAGCCGACGTAAGGAGGCTCATTCTTTTAATTGGGAGAAAATTCAGAGCCTCCTCACGTCGGCTGCTACGAAATAGTTGATTGGATTTCACGGCAGTGAGAAATAATCCGAGCCTTGGTAATTGCCATCCACCTGCTTGGCGATTTGCATGAGCACATCGTTCACGAGCGCGCTCGCACCGAAGCGGAACAGGGCGGGCGTGAGCCAGTCGTCGCCGAGGGTTTCCTTGACCATCACGAGATAGTGAAGCGACTGCTTGGCGTTGCGGATGCCGCCGGCGGGCTTCATGCCAATGCGGATGCCGGTGGCAAAGAAATAATCGCGGATGGCTTCGAGCATCACGAGAGTGACGGGAATCGTCGCGGCGGGATTCACCTTCCCGGTGCTGGTCTTGATGAAATCGCCGCCGGCTTGCATGGCGATTTCACTGGCGAGGCGGACGTTGTCGTAGGTGACGAGTTCGCCGGTTTCGAGAATCACCTTCAGGTGCGCCGGGCCGCAGGCTTCTTTCGTGGCGGCGATTTCGTCGAAAACTTTGGCGTGGTCGCCGGCGAGAAACGCGCAGCGGTTGATGACCATGTCAATTTCATCCGCGCCATCCACGACCGCGCGCCGGACTTCATTGAGCCTCGTGCGTAGCGGAAATTGTCCGCTGGGAAATCCGGTGGCGACAGAAGCCACGTGCACGGGCGAGTTCTCACCGAGGAACTTCCGCGCGTAGCGGACCATGTTCGGATACACGCACACGGCAGCGCAGGACGGCACGTTGTATTTGGGATCTGCGGGCTGGAGCGCCTTGCGGCAGAGATAGGCAACCTTGCCGGGCGTGTCTTTGCCTTCGAGCGTGGTGAGGTCACACATGCTGACTGCCATTTTGAGCCCCGCGAGCTTGGCGCTGGTCTTGATGCTGCGCTTGGTGAACGCCGCAGCCCGCTCCTCGACCATGATTTGATCCACCGACGGCGAAGAAAACCTGGAGGTTGCAGACGACCGAAAGCCAACGGGGGGTGCAACGAGGGCATTCATAGTTGAGTGTGACTTTGCGGGGCGGAAACGGCTTAGTCAACTCCGGCCTTGCCGCAAACACAACGATCCGCGCGATCTCAGCCCATATCCACGTTCTCCGGTTTCAACTCCAGCTTCAGCGCCACCAGCGACAGGTGAATGTCGTAGATGAACGCCACCAGCGACGCGATGAGCGAACCCAGGCACGCGATGAAAATCAGGCTGACGATAAAACCATTATCCCACTTCATCAACGCGGTCAGAAAGAGAACGATGATGAGCACCGCCGCCAGTAAAACGCTTAGTGCCGCCAGCGCGATGCTCAATCGAATGAGCCGCGCCCGCCGGTAAATGATCGCCACCTGCGCAAGGGTGGCCGGCCGGTCATGCTCGCGGCCGTCGCGCAATTCACGAACGAGCGCCCGGGCGCGATCAATCGCGCGGCCCAGCCGGTTGGTCATTGTGAGCAGCAGCAATCCGACGCCGGAGATGAGAATGACCGGGCCAATCGCCACTTGCAGCACCGGAATGATTTCGTGAAGCGGTGTCGCGGACATGCGAAAGAGGTTAACCACGAATGAACACGAATCAACACTAATGGAGCGCTGCTCATCGAAGCGCTTGAGATCGTAATGGCGAAATAGAACCGACCCGAAGCAACGAATCCCGCCCGTTTCGACCGTGGCCGCGCGGCCGCGAGAGCGCGACCGACCTCCTTCAAGCACCACCTCTTCCTTGGCTTCGCCGGGCCAATTGCGGTAAGGCGAAATTATCTTGCCATTAGGAGTGACCCCTGTATCATAATGCCCGGAGACGAAGGTAGCTGCCGTGAGGACGGCAGTTGTCGGCGGCAACTGCTCTCGCCTTCACGGGAAATCTACATATCAACCCAAACTGTAAGCCTATGAAAACTCACACTCGTCCTGCATCAATCCTCGGTGCGCTTGCGTTCATCACACTGCTGACGTGTCTCTCAACCCTCAACCCTCAACTCTCAGCCTCTCCCTTGGGCACGGCTTTCACTTACCAGGGCAAACTCACCGACGGCGGCAACCCCGCCAGCGGCAGTTACGACCTCACGTCCACCCTCTATGACGACGCCAGCGGCGGCACGGCTGTCGCCGGGCCGCTCACCAACAGCCCGGTGGGCGTAACCAACGGCCTGTTCACCACGCTGCTGGACTTCGGCGCGGTATTCGACGGCAACGCCCGCTGGCTGGAGGTGGGCGTGCGCACCAACGGCGGCGGGGCGTTCACCACGCTCAGTCCGCGCCAGCCGCTTACGCCCGCGCCGTATGCCATCTTTGCCAACGGGGCGAGCAATTTGTCAGGGACGCTGTCCGCCGCGCAGTTGAGCGGCACGCTACCGTCGGGTTTATTTTCCGGCACGTACGCGAACGCCGTCTCGCTCAACAACGCCGGCAACAGCTTCACCGGCAGCGGCACAGGGTTGACCGGACTGAATGCCTCGGAGTTGGCCAGCGGCACGGTGCCGGATGCGCTGCTGGCGTCGAATGTGGCGCGGACCAATCAAGTGTGGCTGCTGGGTGGCAATGCGGGCACCACAGCGGGCACGCACTTCCTCGGCACCACAGACAACCAACCGCTGGAACTCAAGGTCAACGGCCTGCGCGCCCTGCGCCTCGAGGACAACGGCGACTCGGCCAGCGACAGCGGCACCACGCCGGACGGAGCGCCGAATGTGATCGGCGGTTCACCGCGCAACTTTGTCGGGGCCGGCGTGGTCGGGGCGACCATTGCTGGTGGTGGCGCCACTAACCACTTTAATTTTGCCTACACCAATTCGGTGCTATCCGACTTTGGCGTCGTGGGCGGCGGACGCCGGAATACCATCGCGGCGAATTCGTCCTCTGCCACCATCGAGGGAGGTGACAGGAAAGACATCGGCAAGGACTCCCCTTAAAGCGCGATCGGCGGCGGAGACAACAATACCATCGC